>NZ_BKZR01000056.1:0-17480 GCF_008974225.1 Weizmannia acidilactici
ATTTTAAGAATAATATACCATATTTTAAAATACAAGATACCTTATGAAGAATTAGGTTGGGAATATGCAGAAGAACAAACAGAAAGGAAAATAAAATACTGGATCAAAAACATTGAATCTAAAGGATATAAAGTAAGTCTAGAACCAAAAACACCGTAATTCCAAAAAAAGGAAAGGAGTTCCTTTAAGGATCCCTCTCCCTTTTTTGCTTTTTAGCCACACGAGAACATTTTCGTATAAAAAGCCCCTTCTTATTGTCAGGATATCATCGCTGATTTGATTTACCATATCATTAACAACGCGGGCTACATGGCCTTTTGGAATCATGTCACTGAAATCCATTGGAAGAATGAGTTGTCCCATGTTACAATCAATAAAAGTAGCTGAATAGTTACTCAAAAAAGCCGCCTCCATTCAATGTTTGTTCGACACCTACATTATAATGGAAAAGGCGGTTTTTTTTGCACTTATTTCGCCTATTGAACGTTGATGATCGCGAAATTTACGAGACTCCTGCGGGAAAAGCGAGCAAGAAGAGACCCCGCAGCGAGTGACGTGAGGAACAAGCGAGGAGGCTCGCGACGCGTGCGGAAAGCAAGTGAATTTCGCGATCATCAACAACCAACGATAATAATTTTTTCACAAAGAAAGGGGCGCCCCTTCAGCCAGATTACCGCCTTTTGGGACAGCCCCGCCCTTTTTACCGTACTTTAATTACGGGAGACTGCTCTTCTTTCATTTTCTTCACTGTACGGTAAGGGGAATAGCCGCTTGCTTCTTCAAATTGATTGCATACATTCCGCTCATCAGCCTTTCCGGGGACAATTTTCTTAAAACGGCGGTACCTTTCAAGCAGCACCTCCCGTTCCACCCCTTTTTCATACGCTTTTTCAACCGCTTCGAAAAATTGAATGACATCGATCACTTCCTGCGTAGACCAGTCCATTGAAATCGGATATTGATATTCCATCCAATCCACCTTTCTATTCCCGTAGTGCCTTGCTCCCGCTCCATTTTACACGAATGCCTTCCGCTTCTTCAATTATTCCATCGACCAGCCCGCGGACGGACGGGATCTCATGGATCAGTCCCATCACCTGTCCGGCCCAGCCGAATCCTTCGTTTATCTTCCCCTCATAGATAAACGCTTTATTCGCCGAACCGCTAATCATATCTTTCAACTGTTCATAATCCGCACGCTCCGCCTCACGCCTTAAAATTTCCGCGGTCCATTCATTTTTCAGGGCACGACCCGGAGCGCCGAGCGATCTTTTGATGACCACCGTATCCGTTTCGCTGCCGTGGACAAGGCAATCTTTGTACAGTGGGGAAGCGTGCACACATTCTTTCGTTGCAATCCATCTTGTACCCATTTTCACGCCTTCCGCCCCGAGGCTGAGCGCGGCCATTAATCCCCTTCCGTCCCCAATGCCACCCGACGCAATAACAGGGATCGTTACCGCATCCACCACCTGCGGCACGAGCACAATCGTTCCGGTATCATCGCGCCCGATATGCCCACCCCCTTCCTGCCCGACGGCGATCACGGCATCAGCCCCCAATTGTTCCGCTTTCTGCGCCTGCCTTTTGGATGCGACGAGCACGAGCTTTTTCGCATCGTACCCCTCTAAATATTCAAAAAACGGCGCGGGATTCCCGCCTGTCACCGACAATACCGGGACTTTTTCTTCGACGGCAACATCGAGAAATTCCCGGTACTGCCGCCCGTGCTGCCCAATTGCAAAATTTACCCCAAACGGGTGCCCCGTCAACCCACGGACTTTTCGGATCTCTTTCCGTAACGCTTCTGGCGACGGCAGGGACATTGCCGTAATCTGTCCGAGCCCCCCGGCATTGGATACAGCCGCCGCCAGATCCGCATAAGCCAAATAAGCCAAACCACCCTGAATAATCGGATAGCGGATATTCAATAGTTCCGTCACACGCGTGTTCCATTCCATTTTAAGCCCTCCCAGTGTTTATTCACTTTTCGTTTTCGATGAATGGCGTTTATTTTCCTTTCTAAAAGAAAAACTATTTAAAAACCCCGTTCAGGATGCTATAATTCTTTTTGTTTTATTCAAAAGCATGCGAATGAGATAAAGAGGTGGAGAAAACAATTGTCACAATATGACACGCCGTTATATACCGGTTTGCTTCTGCATATTAAACGCAATCCTTTTCAATTCCACATTCCTGGCCATAAATCAGGAAGCGGGATCGATCCCGATTTCCGCCGGTTTGTCGGGGATAATGTTTTAAAATTGGATTTAATCAATATAGAGCCGTTGGATGATCTCCATCAGCCACACGGCATCATTAAAAAGGCGCAGGAACTTGCCGCGGAAGCATTCGGCGCCGACTATACATTTTTCTCCGTACAAGGAACAAGCGGCGCAATCATGACTATGGTGATGAGCGTGTGCGGCCCGGGCGATAAAATTATTGTACCCCGCAACGTCCATAAATCCGTCATGTCTGCAATTGTTTTTTCCGGCGCGGTTCCCGTATTTGTCCATCCGGAAGTTGATCCGGTCCTCGGAATTTCGCACGGGATTACCCCGGAAGCCGTTTCCAAAGCGCTGCAGCAGAACCCGGATGCGAAAGCCGTCCTCGTGATAAACCCGACGTATTACGGCATTTCGGCTGATTTAAAAGGGATTGTCGACATTGCCCATACTTATCATGTGCCGGTTTTGGTCGATGAAGCGCACGGCGTCCATATCCATTTTGATGACGAACTGCCGCTTTCCGCCATGCAGGCCGGTGCCGATATGTCCGCGACAAGCGTCCATAAACTTGGCGGGTCGCTTACGCAAAGTTCGATATTAAACATGAAGGAAGGGCTCGTTTCAAAAAACCGTGTGCAAAGCATTTTCAGTATGCTGACGACGACATCGACCTCCTACATTTTACTCGCTTCTCTAGATGTCGCCAGAAAAAGGCTCGCGACGGAAGGTGAGATACTCATTAAAGAGACAACCCGCCTGGCACAAAAAACACGACGGAGGATCAACGACATCGACCATCTATACTGTGTCGGAAGCGAAATTTTAGGGACGAAAGCAACGTATGATTATGATCCGACGAAATTGATAATCTCTGTCAAAGATCTGGGGATCACCGGTCATGATGCCGAAAAATGGCTGCGTGAAGTGTACCATATTGAAGTGGAACTATCCGACCTGTACAACATTCTCTGCATTGTGACGCCGGGAGATACAGAAACGGAACTGGATCTGCTTGTGAAAGCTTTGCAGGACTTGTCGGATACATTTGCACATTTGTCAGGCAAAGTGGATGTAAAAGTACTGCTGCCTGAGATTCCTTCGCTTGCCTTGACTCCGCGTGACGCCTTTTATGCAGACACGGAATTCGTCCCGCTTTCCGATTCGGCGGGCAGGATCATTGCGGAATTTGTAATGGTTTATCCGCCGGGCATTCCGATTTTTATTCCGGGCGAGATCATTACGGAAGAAAACATCGCTTACATTCAGAAAAATATTGAAGCCGGACTGCCCGTACAGGGGCCGGAAGACGATACATTAAAGACGATCAAAGTCATTAAAGAACACCAGGCAATCCAGTAAATTGCGCTTAATTAATGCAGGCAGAGGCATCTCGCTTTCGCCTGCATTTATCAGTAAAACAAAAAAAGACGGCTAGATAAGTAGCCGGCCGAGAGAAAATGGACGTTTATGGAAGAAATTAGTCAAGTTCTGATACGAATTTTTCTTTTTCATGCTGGCAATGTTCACATGTTGAATAAAGAACTGTTACTTTTTCGTCTTCAACATGATCAATTGTTGCATCGCATGATTGGCAAACAATGATTCCCATCCAATGATTCCTCCCCTTTGTAGAACTTGTAACCGTTTCTATCATTATATTATTATACACTAAATAAAAAATCAAGCCTTTTTTGTATATCACATTAAATATATATGTTATACAATTAAAAACACAAACAATTTATACCGGCAAGGGACCACGATCTCAAAAAATGAGCGGTATTAGAAAAAGCTGCAGCAGCCCGTACGCGGACAAACTCAAAGCAGTTACCATACATGTAGTGCGTACTGATTTAACAATATGTTTTGCCATTAAAAAAGCAAGATAAAAAAATACCGCGAACATAGCGATTTTAAAAATAAACGGATCCCGCTCCGAAAGCCACTCCGCCAAAGTAAAGCCGCTCCAAATGATCACCTGGAATAAAAATGCCGCGTAAATCTTCATCGTCTCACCCGGATTCTGTGCCATGATTTTTTCATTATATGGATATGTATGTTTATTTATGGTATGCCCCACTTACCCTCTTCAAACCGTAAAAGAAAAAGGTTTAATGCCTGACGGACCTGTAACCTCCAGGCATTAAACCTTTGAAACTGAAAATCTTTTTTATTTTAAAATATGGATTGGGGTGCCGAGCGCCACTTCTGCCGCTTCCATCGTTATTTCCCCTAATGTCGGGTGTGCATGGATCGTCAGGGCAATGTCTTCTGCCGTCATACCGGCTTCAATGGCCAGGCCGATTTCCGAAATGATATCAGAAGCGCTGACCCCAACGATTTGCCCGCCGATCAAAAGCCCATCTTCTTTGCGCGTAATCAGTTTGACAAAACCTTCCCCTGCTTCAAGCGCAAGCGCACGCCCGTTTGCACCGTACGGGAACTTGGCAGCCACATAATCAATGCCTTCCTCTTTCGCTTGTAGTTCCGTATAGCCGACGGTTGCAAGTTCAGGATCCGAGAAGACAATGACCGGAATGCCCAAATAATCGATTTCTGACGGTTTTCCGGCAATCGCTTCCGCCGCAATTTTCCCTTCGTACGAAGCTTTATGGGCAAGCTGCGGGCCAGGGACAATGTCGCCGATCGCATAAATATTCGGCACGCTTGTCCGGCATTGCTTGTCGATTTCAATGATGCCCCTTTGGTTCATTTTAATGTTCAGCTGTTCAAGACCGAGTTCATCCGTATTCGGACGGCGGCCGACTGTCACGAGTACATAATCGCCCTCAACTTTATGTTCTTCGCCTTCTGCCTCATAAGTAACGACAACGCCGTTTTCATTGTCCTCGACGCCTTTGGCCATTGCTTCCGTTATGATATCGACGCCCCTGTTTTTCAGCTTGCGCACGACAAGCGAAGTCATTTGTTTTTCAAATGCGCCGCCGATAATATCCTTAGCGCCTTCCAAAATCGTAACTTTTGTCCCAAATTTCGCATAGGCCGTCCCAAGCTCCATGCCGATCACGCCACCGCCGATAATGACGAGTTTTTCCGGGATCTCTTTCAAGTTTAAAGCGCCCGTTGAATCGATAACCCGTTCCGAATATTTGAATGTCGGCAGTTCAATCGGACGGGAACCCGTTGCCAAAATCGCATTTTTAAACGTGTACGTTTGGGCCGATTTTTCGTCCATGACCCGAAGCGTATGGTCATCCACAAAATAGGCTTCGCCGCGGACAATATCAATTTTGTTCCCTTTTAACAGGCTCTCTACGCCGCCGGTTAATTTCTTGACGACACCGGATTTCCATTCCTGCACTTTCCCGAAATTAACTTTAACATTCTCCGCCGAAATGCCGAGGGAATCGGATTCCGTTGCATATTCATAACGGTGCGCCGCAGAAATAAGCGCCTTCGATGGAATACACCCAACATTTAAGCAAACTCCGCCGATAAATTGCTTTTCGACGATTGTCACTTTTTGACCGAGCTGCGCCGCTCGGATCGCCGCGACATATCCGCCGGGCCCCGCTCCTATTACGATTGTGTCGGTTTCAATTGGAAAGTCTCCTACAACCATCAGATTACGCCTCCATTAATAATAGTTCTGGATCATGCAACAAATGTTTAATATGGTTTAACGCATTTTGTGCGGTTGCACCGTCAATCATACGGTGGTCAAAACTCAGCGACAGCGCCAGTACAGGTGCCGCAACAATTTCGCCATTTTTGACAACCGGTTTTTCTGCAATGCGGCCGATTCCTAAAATCGCCACTTCAGGGTGGTTGATGACAGGCGTAAACCATTGCCCGCCCGCAGAACCAATATTGGAGATTGTGATGGAAGCGCCTTTCATTTCATTCGGGGCAAGCTTCCCTTCACGTGCCTTTTCGGCCAGCGCATTGATTTCTTTCGAGATCGCAAATATCGATTTGCGGTCGGCATGTTTTACGACCGGAACAAGCAAACCGCGTTCCGTATCGGCGGCAATCCCGATATTGTAATAATGTTTATGGATAATTTCATTTGTTTCGTCATCAATCGATGTATTTAATACCGGATACTCACGCAGCGCACTGACCAATGCTTTTACGACATACGGCAGGAAAGTCAGCTTGATACCTTTTTCCGCTGCAATTTCCTTGAATTTCTTGCGGTGCGCAACCAAAGCGGTAACATCAACATCATCCATTAACGTAACGTGAGGTGCGGTATGTTTCGAGTTGACCATTGCTTTTGCAATCGCTCTGCGGATACCGCTCAACGGTTCGCGCGTTTCCGGGAATTCCCCTTCAGGCACAACGCTTTCTGCATGTGCAGCCGCTTTTTCCGTGGCGGCTTCCGGATGTGTGGAACCAACCACATAAGCATCGATATCTTCTCGGAGCACGCGGCCGTTTTTTCCCGAGCCGTTCACAAGCCTGATATCCACGCCTTTTTCACGCGCATATTTGCGCACGGACGGCATCGCAATCACACGGCGGCCAGGATCCGGCTGTTCCCCTTCTTTTTTGCCCACTGCCGGTTTTTCCGCTTCAGCAGGTTCCTGTTTGGGTTCAGCAGCAGGTCCTTCCTGTTTTTGTTCCTGCCCGTGGTCCCCTTTAAATTGGAGATTTTCATATCCCGGCGCATCAAATTTTACGAGCACGTCGCCGACCACAGCGACCGTCCCTTCTTCCACAAGGATTTCTTCAACCGTTCCTTCAACAGGCGAAGGAATTTCAACAACTGATTTGTCATTTTGCACTTCGCAAAGTACATCATCTTCGGAAACTTTGTCGCCCGGTTTAATGAACCATTTAACGATTTCGCCTTCATGGATACCTTCTCCGATATCCGGCAATCTGAATTCAAATGACAAGGTGTTCACGCTCCTTTATTGGAAATGTACCGCATTTCATGGTGCGGCTGAATTGCGCTTAGAATGTTAAAACTTCTTTTGCTTTTTCTAAAATATCCTTATGAGTCGGGATCCAAACGCCTTCCGCCTGCGAGAAAGGATAAACGGTGTCAGGCGCCGTTACACGCAATACCGGCGCTTCCAGGCTCAAAATCGCGCGTTCGTTGATTTCCGCAACAACATTTGCGGCAACGCCTGCCTGCTTTTGCGCTTCCTGCACGACAATGGCGCGGTTTGTTTTTTCCACTGATGCCACAATCGTTTCAACATCGAGCGGGCTGACGGTGCGGAGGTCGACCACTTCAGCGGAATAGCCTTCTTTTTCCAATTCATCCGCCGCTTTTAATGATTCATGCACCATTGCACCATATGCGATGATCGAAATGTCTTTTCCTTCGCGTTTAATATCCGCTTTTCCGATCGGAATGGTATATTCTTCTTCAGGTACCTCCTGGCGGAACGAGCGGTACAGTTTCATATGTTCAAGGAAAACGACCGGATCATTGTCGCGGATCGCGGAGATGAGCAACCCTTTCGCATCGTAAGGAGTGGATGGGATCACAACTTTAATCCCAGGCGTCTGCGCCATTAATCCTTCCAGGCTGTCCGCGTGCATTTCAGGCGTATGTACACCCCCACCGAAAGGAGCGCGGATCGTAATCGGCATTTTCAAATCCCCGCCGGTCCGGAACCGGTACCTTGCCATTTGGCCGTGGATGGAATCCATTGTTTCAAATACAAAACCGAAAAACTGGATTTCGGGGACCGGGCGGTAACCTTGGAGCGCGAGCCCGATGGCCAGCCCGTTGATGCCGGACTCAGCCAGCGGCGTATCGATAACGCGGTCGGCACCGAATTCCTTCTGCAGCCCTTCCGTCGCCCGGAAAACGCCTCCGTTTACGCCGACATCTTCGCCGAATACCAACACATTCTCATCATTTTTCAATTCGGTCCGCAACGCGTCCGTAATTGCCTGTATCATCGTCAATTGGGCCATGGGTTATCTCGACTCCTTTACTTTGTAAAATTCGTATTGTTCCTTTAATGTGTACGGAAGTTCTTCGTACATGACGGAAATTAAATCCGTAACTTTCTGTTTAGGCGCGCTGTCCGCTTTCTTGATGGCGGCTTTAATATCTTCCTTCGCCTGCTCGATCGTTTCGTTTTCTTTCTCGTTGCTCCATAAGTTTCTCTCTTCCAAAAACTTGCGGAAGCGGACAAGCGGATCTTTTTTCGCCCATTCATTATCAAGATCCTCGGTACGGTAGCGCGTAGGGTCGTCCCCGCTCATCGTATGCGGGCCGAAGCGGTAGCAGATCGTTTCAATCAGGGATGGCCCTTCTCCGTTTACGGCACGTTCGCGCGCGCGTTTTACAGCTGCGTATACAGCAAGCGGATCCATGCCGTCGACTGCAACGCCCGGAATACCGGCAGCAACCGCTTTTTGCGCAAGCGTCTTGGCGGCCGTTTGTAAGGATCGAGGTGTCGAAATCGCAAACTGGTTGTTTTGGACGACAAAAATGGCCGGGGCTTTAAAGGCGCCTGCAAAGTTAATGCCTTCATAAAAGTCGCCCTGGGAAGATCCGCCGTCGCCTGTATACGTAATGGCTACGCTCTTTTTACCGCGTTTTTTGATGCCGAGCGCCACGCCGGCTGTCTGTACGTACTGGGCACCGATGATGATCTGCGGCGGCAGGATATTTAATTTTTCAATCCCTTTCATGCCGTCCACATGACCGCGCGACCATAAAAATGCCTGTTCAAGTGGAAGACCGTGCCAAATGAGCTGCGGCACATCGCGGTATCCCGGCAAGATAAAGTCATCTTTTTCAAGGGCGAAATGCGAAGCAATTTGTGATGCTTCCTGACCGGCTGTCGGCGCGTAAAATCCGAGCCGGCCCTGCCGGTTTAACGAAACGGAGCGCTGGTCGAGGATGCGCGTATATACCATTCTCCGCATGATTTCCTGGAGCTCATCATCCGTTAAGCCCGGCATCAAGGAATCGTTTACAATTTTTCCTTCTTCATTCAAGATTTGGACCGTATCAAACCGTGCTTCGATTTCATGGAGCGCATTTACTTCGTCAATCGCTGTATGTGGAGCCATCCCATTCACCAATCCTTTCTTTTATTTGCCGTATATGGGGGAAACTTTGTATTGTTCCAAAAAATTTGTTTATACTGCAGAAAATGACAATTTCCACAAGTAACCGCAATCATTTTGCAGCAGCAGAATTTAGTGCTGTATTAATGGAAAAACCAATATGATTAATACAACACTATATTCAACATATATAGAGTACATTAAAAATAGAAAAGCGTCAATTATAAATGCTTCTTTGTCGTAATATTATTCTAATATAACAAGCAGCACATTGAAAATGAAATTGTACTAGTCGATTTATTTACCTGTATTATAAAAGCACATCCATTGGCACCAAAGGATTCCCAGGCTACGGGCTTTGGTGGTTGCCTCCGGTTGTTGCAAAATCATCTGCAAAATCTGCCAATTTTCGCAAGAATCCTTTATCATGCTTTGAAGGGTTTAAACATCTTCCCTGGAATCGATTGCACATGCAAAATAAATCCGCTCCAATCCCATGTAAAAAAATTGCACCCTGATTAGGTGCAATTTTTTAAATCAGCCCTAGTTCTTTCAATCCATAATAAACGCCGCCTTCCGCCACATCTTTCGTAATGAGGTCGGCATGCGCTTTTACTGCATCAACGGCATTGCCCATGGCTACACCTGTGCCGACGGCCTGGATCATTTCCACATCATTCAGCCCGTCGCCGAAAGCAAAAGCATCTTCCAGCTGAAAACCGAGTTTGGACAAAAGCTGCCGGATGCCTTCCGCTTTCGATCCCCCTTCCGGCACGACATCCATCGAATACGGGTGCCAGCGGACAAAGCGGAATTCCGGAAAACGCTCCTCATATATTTTCTGCTCTTCCTCTTTGCAAAACAGAAGATCCTGGTAAGTCTCATGGCGCAAATGAAAGGACGGATCAAAATCCGGATGCGTATATTTCATAGTTGCGAGGCTTTCCTGAATATACGGATGGAATTTCACGCTTGCTTTCATCGTTTTTTCGTTCATAAAAACAAGTGGCGTGCCACGGGAAGCCGCAAGATCCGCCAGTTCCTTCTCCTTTGCTTCATGAAGCGGGTTTTTATAAATGACTTTATTTTCAAATACGACATATGAGCCGTTAAAACTGACAAATGAATCGATCCCGAGCATTTTGCGGACATTTTCGACCATAAAAGGAGCGCGCCCGGTCGCGATCGCAACATAAATGCCATTTTCCTTTAAAAGCTCCACTGCTTTTTTTGTGGAATCCGGGATATTTTTTTCATGGTCCAGCAAAGTACCGTCAATATCAAAAAAGACAATTTTACTCATTTCCAATCTCCAATCCGAACAACAAACTTTTTCTACTGGCCTTATTACGGCTGGGCACAGAAAATCAAGATGCACAAAGCGGATTGCGCATCATTTTCTATAAGATAGAAATACACATTCATGTTAACATGATTGCACGGTACCTGTAAATTGCGTGCTTTGATTTTGCGGAAAATACCTTGAATTTGTCAAATTTTTCCGTGAGAATTCCGCACTTTCCTACATATAATATAGGACAAGATGAGCCGGGCGCCTTTACATTACTCAAATAAATATTACAATAGAAGTAGGGAGTTGATCCACAATGTTAAAAAAGCTAAAGAAGAAGCTTTTAAAACAGTGGAAAGATATGCTGCGCAAAAAGTTAATTGCTTAAACTCTGGAATCCCTCTTGCCACGAGAGGGATTATTCTTTGCCGAAAAAAATCGGCATGAAAAAGTTGTGATAAGTGCTTGGATTTTTATATAATAGAAAAAGTTACAATTGACAACGGAGCAAGGAGAGATAAAAAATGATTTACAAAGTGTACTATCAGGAAAATCCGGAAGAAGTGCCTGTCCGGGAAAACACGAAATCCTTCTATATTGAAGCGGATTCGGAAAGGGAAGTACGCCAAAAACTGAAAGACCGCCAAATCAATATCGAGTATATCCAGCTGCTTGAAGGCAAATATCTCGAATATGAAAAACAGCAGGAAAATTTTAAATTAGTGGAGTAACTGTATGAAATTTGTTAAAAACGACCAGGCAGCGGTTTTCGCCCTCGGCGGACTGGGTGAAATCGGCAAAAACACTTATGGCGTACAATTCCAGGACGAAATTATTTTAATTGATGCAGGCATTAAATTTCCGGAAGATGAACTATTGGGAATTGACTATGTCATACCGGATTACACGTATCTTGTCAAGAATGTGGACAAAATCAAAGGGCTGTTTATCACGCACGGGCATGAGGACCATATCGGCGGCATACCGTATTTGCTCCGCCAAGTCAATATCCCGATCTACGGCGGAAAACTCGCGCTCGGGCTGATCAGGAACAAATTGGAGGAGCACGGTCTTCTCCGCCAGGCAAAATTGATCGAAATCAAAGAAGACGACGTCATCAAGTTCCGGAAAACGTCCGTCACCTTTTTCCGTACGACACACAGTATCCCGGACTCTTACGGGATTGTTGTCAAAACGCCGCCCGGCAATATTGTGCATACCGGCGACTTTAAGTTTGATTTTACACCGGTCGGGGAGCCGGCCAATTTAACAAAGATGGCCGAAATCGGGAAAGAAGGCGTTCTCTGTCTCCTGTCCGACAGCACAAACAGCGAAGTACCGCATTTTACGATGTCGGAACGGCGGGTCGGCGAAAGCATCCAGGATATTTTCCGCAAAGTGGACGGCAGGATTATTTTCGCAACCTTTGCATCCAACATCCACCGGCTGCAGCAAGTAACGGAAGCAGCCATCATGGCAGGCAGGAAAATTGCCGTATTCGGGCGCAGCATGGAAGCCGCGATTGAAATCGGGCATGAGCTCGGCTATATCCGTGCCCCGAAAGATACTTTCATTGACGCGCAGCAATTGAACCGCCTGCCGGCCAATCAGGTGACAATTCTCTGTACAGGGACACAGGGCGAACCGATGGCGGCTTTATCGAGAATTGCAAACGGCACACACAGGCAGATCCAGATCCAGCCGGGCGATACGGTTGTATTCTCCTCATCGCCGATCCCGGGGAATACAACGAGCATTAACCGGACGATTAATTTGCTGTACCGCGCCGGCGCTGATGTCATTAGCGGCCCGTTGAACAATGTCCATACATCCGGACACGGCGGCCAGGAAGAGCAGAAATTAATGCTTCGCCTGATTAAGCCGAAATTTTTCATGCCGATCCACGGCGAATACCGGATGCTGCGGATGCATGCAAAGCTTGCCAATGACTGCGGCGTACCGGAAGAAAACTGCTTCATTATGGATAACGGCGAAGTACTGGCATTAAGCCATGACACTGCACAGGTCGCCGGAAAAATCCCGTCCGGTTCCGTCTACATCGACGGGAGCGGCATCGGCGACATTGGAAACATCGTCCTGCGCGACCGCCGCATCCTTTCAGAAGAAGGACTTGTAATTGTCGTTGTTGCCATTAACATGAATGAATTTAAAATTGCATCAGGCCCGGATATTATCTCAAGGGGATTTGTATATATGCGGGAATCGGGCGACTTAATCAACGAAGCACAATCGATCATTACGAAGCATTTAAATAAAGTGATGGAACGGAAAACAACACAGTGGACCGAAATCAAAAACGAAATCACCGAAACGCTGGCACCGTTTTTGTATGAAAAAACGAAACGCCGGCCGATGATTATGCCAATCATCATGGAAGTTTGAGGAAGAAAAAAAGCGCGGGTATCCGCGCTTTTTTATTGTAAAGCAAAAATTTTTATTTTTTCACAAAAAACACTGTACAAAACATCTTTTGAGGTATATACTGTATTATAACAGAAGGGGAAATAATCTATTGTTATAAAACATCACTTCTGCGGAACCGGCATGGGCCCGGCTGTTGTTCCGCCGCCGTAAATGTTTTATAACAGCCTGTGTTTCCCAAAATATTAAAGGAGATGCATGAAAAATGATGATGAGCCCAGTTGAATTTTTCAAAACCCTGCCTGCAAAACAATGCCCTGAATGCGGCCAGCCGATCGAGGAACAGGCCGAATCGTACATGATGGAATGCGAGCACTGCCTTTCCAAAAAAGAAGAATAAACGAATCACTCCTCCAGCCTCCATATCATAAAAGAGAAGGGATGCCTCCCTTCTTTTTTTTTTGCGTCCCCCATGCATTCGGATATTTTCCATGCCCGCAATTATTATGCTAGTCAATAGAGGTATAGAAAATGAAAAGCATTCAATATTAATGGAGAAGCATTTTAAAAGGAGGGGGATGCATGGACGCATTGCTTAATCATTTAACAGATTGGAATTACTGGATCACGCTGCTGATCCAGATCGGCTATATTTGCGTGAAGCTCGTCCTGCTGTATTTTTTATTTTTGATTGTGAAAAGCATTGGCAAAAAAGTCATTCATACGACATTTTTGCAGTATCAAAGAAACAGGCAGGTCTCGGCAAACCGGGCAAAACATTGGAGAGTTTGTTAAAAAACATGCTTTTTTATGTACTATACTTTATTTTTGCCGTCACCGCGCTGAAAATGATCGGGATCGATGTAACGGCCATTTTGGCAGGCGCGAGCATTGTCGGCCTTGCAGTCGGCTTCGGTGCCCAAGGGCTTGTCAGCGACATTGTAACCGGCTTTTTCCTGATTTTAGAAAAACAGCTCGAAGTCGATGATTATGTGACGGCAGGCAATTATTCCGGCATCGTCGAACAAATCGGCCTGCGCACGACACAGCTGCGCGACTTTGACGGCATACTGCATTTCATCCCGAACCGACAGATCACAAACATCAGCAACCATTCGCGCGGCAACATGCGGGCGCTTGTCGATATTAAGGTCGGTCAGGAAGAAAATACCGATGAAATGATCACAAAAATCCAGGAGGCATGCAGCAAAGCTGCCGAAAACCATCCGGATATTGTCGAAGGGCCAAACGTATTGGGCGTACAGTCATTTGACGGGAAAGATGCTGTCATCCGTGTCATCGCCAAAACGAAAAACGGCAAGCAATGGGATGTGGAACGGCTGCTGCGGAAAGCAATCGCCGATATCCGGAACGGAAGAATGAAAGAGGCCTGACCCCGTATTGCTTATCCTGCAAATACGGGGTCAGTCCCTTGTTTTATGATTCATTTCCGACATTGAAAATTTATATCGTGGATATCGTACAAAAGATTTTTTGCAGATTTTCTCATAATGTTAAAATATAATCCACCATTAAATCAACAGCCATCTGCAGTGCGCATTCATCCGGCGCAAATTTTGCATGGTGGAGCCCATAAGGGGAGCCAACCCCGAGCCAAAACATGAAACCGGGTATTTCTTTCAGCATATAGCCGAAATCCTCGCCGGTTAATGCTTCCCCGCATTCATGCAGGCGGGCGCCTTTGTAAGTGCGCACAAAATCCATAAAACGGGCGGTCTCATCGGCATGGTTGAACACCTGATAATAATTGCAGCCGTAATCAATACGCGCTTGGCATTCAAATGCAGCTGCCAGTCCGTTTGTGATCGTTTCAATCCTCCGTTTTACCTTTTCCATTGCTTCACTTGATAACGTGCGGATCGTCCCTTCAAGCCGCGCATATTCCGCAATGGCGTTTTGGACTGAGCCGCCGGTGATTTTCCCGATCGTAATGACGGCGCTGTCGAGCGGATCAATATTCCGTGAAATAATCGATTGCAGCTGGGTGACAAGATATGCGGCCGCAACAACCATGTCCTTCGTATGCTGCGGGTATGCCGCATGCCCCCCCTTTCCTTCCAAATCAATATAAAGCTCGGACGTATTGGCAAACAACAACCCTTCTTTTACGGCAACCGTCCCGGCCGGATATTCGGGGGCGGCATGGAGCGCCATGATAAGGTCAGGGCGCCAGTCTCCAATCAATACTTCTTTCAACATCGTTTCCGCACCGCCAGGCCCTTCTTCCGCCGGCTGGAAAATAAAGAGCAGATCATCCTGGGCCGGATGGTTTGCAAAATAAGTTAAAATGCCGAGTGCAATCGTCATGTGAAAATCGTGCCCGCACGCATGCATCCTCCCTTCATGCTCGGATTGGAAAGAAAAGCCCGTCTCTTCTTGTATCGGTAGTCCGTCAATATCGGTCCGGTAGCCGATCAGTTTTTTCGCGGCTGTCCCTTTTACTTTCACAAGCACACCGGTTTTCCATGTTTTAACTGTAAGGCGTTCCTGCGGCAGATGCGACACAAAATCGAGTATGTACTGCTGCGTTTTAAATTCCTGATATCCAAGTTCAGGAATGCGGTGCAGATCACGCCTGATTTGAATGAGATTCGTTTCCATGTTCAGCCCTTCCTTATGCACCGGCTTACTGCGGGTGATCCGGAATTCCCCCACTGATCACCGCAGCAACGTCCGGTATGTAAGTTTATCGAAAAAAGGCCGGGCGCCCCTTTCCCCGGCACCGGCCCTTTTGGTTATAAGTTTCTAAGTTCCTTCATGATTTCGGTTTTTGATTTCGTTTTTTCATCAATTTCTTTAATGACCTTTGCCGGAATACCTGCAACCATTGTATTTGGCGGCACGTCCCGTGTCACAACCGCCCCCGCGGCAACGACGGAACCTTTTCCGACCGTAATGCCTTCAAGAATAACGGCATTTGCCCCAATCAGCACATCGTCTTCAATGATAACCGGGTTTGCGGATGGCGGTTCAATCACCCCTGCAAGCACAGCACCGGCACCGACATGGCAGTTTTTGCCGACTGTCGCACGGCCGCCCAAAACAGCGTTCATATCAATCATTGTACCATCCCCGATGACAGCACCGATATTGATCACGGCTCCCATCATAATGACAACATTATTGCCGATTTCGACATGGTCACGGATAATGGCGCCAGGTTCAATACGGGCATTGAGCCCTTTTAAATCCAGCAGCGGAAACGCTGAATTGCGGCGGTCATTTTCCACTACATAGTCTTCGATTTTATCTTTGTTTGCTTCCAAAGCGGCTGAAATCTCCTGCCATTCACCGAACACGACAGCCATGCCACCGTTTGAGAACACATGGGATGATTTTCCAAAATCAACCCCTTCCACATTCCCTTTTATATATACCTTGACAGGGGTTGTTTTTTTACTGTTCCCAAGTAAAGAAATAATTTCATATGCATCCATCATTTCCATATGTATGCCTCCTTACATGACGTTTTCTCCTGCAAAACTTTTCCACTGCCCTGTTTTGCACATATTTTAAATTTTAAAGGATATGGGGCCGCGCCGCAATATATTCCTCCACAACTTCCACAAATGCGCGGACCTGCTTCAATTCAAAAGCGGCGTCATAGCCAAGCAGCCACGTATCGCGCTTTAATGGTTCCCCGTGTTCCCCCTGCAGCGGAATTTTATGCAAATGCCGGATTTCCGCCCCGTTTAGTGTGATGGCAGGGAGAATGGCATACCCGATGCCGTTAAAAACCATTTGCTTGCACGTTTCAATCTGGTCGACAACAATGGTCTGCTTCGGTGAGGTTTGAAACTCGCGGTGCCACCAGTCCATAATTTCCTGATAATAGTTTGAATCGCTTTTGAATTGGATAAACGGGCGATCTGCCGCGGGAACCTCTTCGAGCGAATCGATCTCCCTATCAACCAAATAAAGCGGATCCTCAAACAGATGGATCTTCGAGCTCTTCCAATCGTTCAAGCCGCGTACAATCCCGATATGGACTTCATCTTCGTAAATGGATCTCAAAATTTCACTGCTCCAGCCCGTTATTAAAGAAATTTTCGCATAAGGGTATTTTTCGACGAATTTTTTCAGCACTTTTGGCAGCCAGTTTTGCCCGACAATTGTGGCACAGGCAATTTTCAACGTCCCGTGTACTTTTGAATCGAGCGTGCGGATCGCTTCCCTCACCTTTTCTTCCTTTTCCAAAATTTCGTTGGCAAGTTGGATCACGATCTCTCCTGCAGGGGTAACCACCAGCCCTTTTTGCGTCCGAAGGAATAATTGCGCACCCCATTGTTTTTCAATTGACTGCAGCCTTTGCGAAAGGGCCGGCTGCGATACAAACAGGCGTTCAGCCGCTTTTCTCATATTCAATTCCTGGGCCAAAACGGATAATAATTGAAATTCTGAAAAAGACATAATAAACCTCAATAAGTTTTTCTTATATTATACAAAAAAACTGCCCGGATTTGCGAATAAAAAAAGAAACCGGTATGTGTCAAGTTTTTCTCGACACTGTTTAAACATCGGGTACACTTTCGGCTACCGCGCTTCGT
>NZ_BKZR01000057.1:0-17464 GCF_008974225.1 Weizmannia acidilactici
ATACTTCATCACAATGTATTCAAACTGATGATTTACAATTGTGATTATCTAATTTTACGTAATATTCTGTTACTTGCGCCCCAAAATGGCAGGAAATTGACGGTGTTATTTGTCCAGAAATTGACGGAATTGTTGTCAATTAAGGGGGAAGCCAGTTTGCGCTTTATTGTGGCTTCCCCTATGAGTTTAATACTTAAATTTAAATCATTGTCATTTCACGAAAGTTCCCCTTCAATCACACGTTTTACCATATGATCGTCAATGATTCGATGCCTGTTTTGTGCTCCGTAAAGTAGACAGTGGGTACAAATCTTGTTGATGATCCTTGCGGCTCCCCCGGAAAAACGATGGATTTCATCTAAAGCTACATCTGTGAAAATTTGCTCAGTTACTCCTGAATATTGTAAATGCATGGCAATATATTCTGCAGATTGAGCTCTGTCGTAATGCCCCAGTTTGAATTGAATATCAATCCTTTGGCGGATTGCTGTGAAGGATTGGAGGCGCAGGCGGTCCCATAATTCACTTTGTCCGACAAGAATCAGGCTCATAGGGCTTTGGGCATCCATTTTGAAGTTCAGCAGGAATCTGACTTCCTCCAACATTTCCCGATCAAGAAGATGGGCCTCGTCCACGACCACTACCGGCTGAACACCATGAATTCCTCTCATAAGCTCAATTTCCCGATGAAGCTGCCGTTTTGCATCCCAGGGCGGGAAGACAAAATTGATTACCCCCGGGTGTAACGAATGATGCGGCTGCTGATATTTTTATGATTTCCGCTGGCTTTTCTTTTGCAAGAAATCAATGAGAGGAATACAAGTGTGATGGCATACCCCTTAAAGTATTCATTAATGCGATTTTTTTACATTTTTTTCCAAAAAATCTATAAAATTTAGACTCGCACCCGAGTTGTACCCTTTGTAAAAATCCAATGCTCCGCGACCCACGGACCGGCAATTTTACTCATTTCCTATTTTGCGGAAGCGGGCGGGCACGCGGACTGCATTCATCCCACAATCAACCGCTGTTAAAGGCTCTTCACTGCCTGAATGCCGAAATAAATGCCAAAGCCAACAAGGGATAGCCCGGAAACTTTTGAAATCAAATGAATCAAACGATTGGTTAACAATTTTCCAAAGCTGCTTGAGACGGCGGCCATGGAAAAGTCCCACAACGCCACGCCGATGAAAATGGCACAGCTGTACAGGAGAAACTGCTGGGGCCCGACAGATTCAGCCGCTTTTGCAAGGACGGAACCGTAGACGCCGAGCCAAAACAAAATGGTCAGCGGGTTGGTCAAGGACATGAGAAATCCGGTCAAAAAGGATTTGTAAAGTTTTTCCCTGCTCCTCATATCATCTGTAATCGGCTGATTTGCGGCAACCATGCTTTCAATGCCGGTATATGTAAGAACAAAACATCCGAAAAACCAAAGGAATGATTTGACAAAATTAATGCTAAGCAGATGCACAACTCCGAGATAAACCAATAACATATAACATCCGTCTGCGGTCATGGCGCCTATACCGAGCAGCCATGAATGGAAAAATCCATTTTTAATCCCCTTATCGATTTGGGCGGCATTAATCGGGCCGATCGGTGCAGCAAGGGACAGCCCTAAAAATATATAACTGATTATGCTTTCCATATTCCCCTCCGCTTTTTTCTAATGGTATTGGTATGGTATATTTGTATTCAAAGCAAACGGCCTGTACAACTAAAATTGAAAGATACGCTCCGGAAATATAAACAAGCTTTGGGACAGCCGCATCCCGCGCCAAACCTGAAAAAGTCCTGTCCCCGGAATTCGAAAAGCGGCGTATTGTGCTCTCCGGATTCCATGTCAAGCCGCCCTTCTTATAAATGCAACCGTTTCATTATACAAGTTTGGGCCCCGTTTCTTTATATACATTGAAATCTTGCCGCATTAATGTTACGATAACCGTACATCGTCTACGCTTTTAGCTGACAATGCTCATAAGAGTATATTTTTTTGCCAAAAAGGGAATAAACCCTTAAGGGATATGGCCCTGTTGAACGTTTAGAAGGAGATTGAGAAGCATTGACGAAGTTTTCAGAGTTGGATTTAAGCCCGGCAATTTTAAGAGCCGTAAAAAGAATGGGCTTTGAAGAAGCATCACCGATCCAGGCGGCAACCATTCCACTCAGCATGGAAGGCAGAGATATTATCGGCCAGGCGCAGACAGGTACAGGAAAAACAGCGGCATTTGGCATTCCGTTAATTGAAAAAATTGATCATAGAAACCACCATATTCAAGGCATGATCATCGCGCCTACCCGCGAGCTTGCCATCCAGGTGTCGGAAGAGTTATACCGCATCGGCCAGGATTCGCACGTTCGCGTACTCGCTGTATACGGGGGGCAGGATATTCAGCGGCAGATCCGGGCGTTGAAAAGCCGCCCGCAAATCATCGTCGGAACGCCCGGGCGTATTCTTGACCATATTAACCGTGGCATCCTGAAGCTTGATAAGGTGCATACCCTTGTTCTCGATGAAGCGGATGAAATGCTGAATATGGGCTTTATTGACGATATTGAAGCAATTCTTTCAAATGTACCGGAAGACCGCCAAACGCTTTTGTTCTCGGCAACAATGCCAGATCCGATTAGGAAAATTGCCGAGCGCTTCATGCGCAATCCGGAACTTGTCCGTGTAAAAGCAAAAGAGATGACCGTTCCGTTAATTGAACAGTATTACATTAAAGCCCAGGAACGTGAAAAATTTGATGTATTGTCAAGGCTCCTGGATGTGCAGTCTCCGGATCTTGCCATTGTGTTCGGGCGCACAAAACGGAGAGTGGATGAACTGGCAAACGCCTTGAACGTGCGCGGTTATCTGGCAGAAGGCATTCACGGCGATCTGAGCCAGGCGAAACGCTTATCGGTTTTGAAAAAATTTAAAGAAGGAAAAATTGATGTGCTTGTAGCAACCGATGTGGCGGCACGCGGCCTGGATATTTCAGGTGTGACGCATGTTTACAACTACGATATTCCGCAGGATCCGGAATCATACGTGCACCGGATCGGAAGAACGGGCCGTGCCGGGCGTGAAGGCATGGCGATTACATTCGTCACGCCGCGCGAGATGGGCTATCTCAGAACCGTTGAACAAACAACGAGAAAAAGAATGACGCCGATGCGACCGCCAACATGGGATGAGGCATTTGAAGGACAGCAGCGCCTTTCCATGGAACGCATTGGGGATACCATTAAAGAAGGCAATATCGATGAATACTTGGCAGTAGCAAAAGAACTGCTTGAAGCGTATGACCCAGTCCAGGTGACAGCGGCTGCTTTAAAACTGATGACGAAAGAACCGGATAAAACGCCGGTCCACATTACAGAAGAGCGTCCGCTTCCACACAAAAAAGACCATAACAGAAGAGGGAAACCTTCCAGCAGTTACAATAAAGGAAGAAAACCGAGAAGAACGACAACAAACCGCAAACCATATTAATGAAAACCAAGGCGGGGCCAAAAAAAGAAGAGCATCATCAGCTTTATGAGCGGGCTGTCCGAAACAGGATCAGCTGCAGATGTTTGCTGCAACAAATATATCGGCTTTCTCTGTCGGTTAAACATGATTTATTTTGATAAAAAAAGCAACGGGAGGCCCGTTGCTTTTTTTAGGCGGGGGACTGGGCCTTTTTTTTCAAAAGCATGCCCCCAAGCAGCATGCCGGCAACCAAACCGGAAAGATGGGCTGTATGGTTGACGCCCGGCTGCATCATGGCCATTACGACGGAGATGACGGCGATGGACAAAATGGTTTGTCGGCTTGTTTTCGGCATTGTTTCCCTGAAAACATGGATGAGGGCGACGTATGCGCCAATCAACCCGAACAAGGCGCCGCTTGCCCCGGCATGGTTATAGGTCAGCGGGAGAAGGAAAAAGGAAGCCAGATTGGCAAAAAAACCGCTGCCCAAATAGAGCAAGGTGAATTTCCACTTTCCCATGGCATGTTCCAAATAAGGCCCGAGCAGCAAGAGCGAAAAAGAATTCATCAGCAAATGGCCGAACTTGATATGGACGAAAACGGGAGAAATAAGGCGCCAGGCCTCCCCCTGTGCAATGTACAGGTTCACGCCGGACAGCGCTTCGAAAAGCTTCATGTTCGGGAAAAAGGGCGGCCGCATCGCCGCAAACAACATACATTGGATCAGCAAAATGGCTGACACAGCAGGATAAGACAGGAAAAAGGAAGAAAAACGGAACGGGCGGATCAGCATGGGTCATACTCCTTTCTGGAAAAGCCTTATCTATACCATATGCCTGTAAAAAAGAATTAGAAGGTGATGCGATTGATTAAAGGGATTGGCATTGATGTCGCCGAGCTTGGCAGGATAAAAAAACTGTATGAAAGGCAGCCACGTTTTCCGGAGCGGATTTTAACAGAAGCCGAACTGGAAATGTTTAAAGCGCTGAAAGGTTACAGGCAAATCGAGTTCCTTGCCGGCCGGTTTGCCGCAAAAGAAGCTTTTTCAAAAGCACGCGGCACAGGGATCGGCGTCGCGTTATCATTCCAGGACATTGAGATCAAAAAAGACGAAAAAGGCCGGCCGTATTTTTCAAAGCCTAAAGGGGAGCTTGCCCATTTATCGATTACACACACCCGCGAATACGCATTTGCCCAAGTGATACTGGAAGAACGGGAGCCGTAACGTTTTTTCATTTTCCCATCATACAAGCCCGGGTTGTCTCATATATTCAGAGTAAGAGAGGAGAGACAAGGCAGGGCTTTTGATGAATGGCCTTTCTCTTCATAAGAATTGAGACAATAAAGGGGTTGAAAGGATGAAGAGAAAGTATTGGGTTTTGCTTGCAGCATTCGCAGCCATTCTTGTGCTTTCCGCCTGCGGGGCCAAGTCGCCGCAGGATGTCGCCGAAAAACTGAACGAAAAAGCGGAAAAAATGGACGGTTATAAGCTGAATGCAAAAATGACGTTAAAGATGGGCAATGGACCGAGGACATACGATATTGAAGTGTGGCATAACAAGCCGAGCTATTACCGGGTAAACCTGAAAAACGCCGATAAAGGGCAGAGCCAAATGATCTTGCGCAATAAAGAGGGCGTATTTGTTGTGACACCTGCTTTAAACAAAAGCTACAGGTTCCAAAGCGACTGGCCGAATAATACGAGCCAGGCCTATCTCTATGAATCGCTTGTAAAAGATATATTGGAGGACAAAGATGCGAAATTGACCGTAAAGAAAAACCAGTATGTATTTGAGACAAAAACGCGTTACCAAAACCATAAAATGCTCCCGTACCAGCAAATTGCATTTGATAAAAGAACGCTTGCGCCGGTCAGCGTAAAAGTGATGGACACAGACCGCAATACGCTCGTCAAAGTGCTGTTTACGAAAGTGGATTTTAACGCGAAGTTTGACAATAACGCTTTTGACACGAAAAAGAATATGACGGGCGCGAAACTCGAAGTGCCAGTCGATGCAAAAGTCGGAAATAAAGAGTTTTCGGTTAAGTATCCGACCGCAAAAATCGGGCATACGACGCTTTTGGATGAGCAGGAAGTCGCCACGGCAGACGGCAAGCGCGTCATCCTTACCTATACAGGGGATAAGATGTACACGCTGATTGAGGAAAAAGCGGAAGTGCTTCCAGCCGTTTCAACGGAAGCGATTCCGGCAAACGGGAAAATTGCCGACCTCGGCTTTACGATCGGCACGATGACAGGCGATTCGCTGTCCTGGACGGAAAACGGGGTGGAGTATACGCTTGCATCGAAGTCGCTCACAGCAGCTGAAATGATTGAAATCGCCCAGTCTGTCGGGGGTGAACCGGAAAAATAGGCAAAATACAAGGGTCTGTCCAAAAGTTCTTTTTAAACCAGAAAACCCGTTGAGAAATTCATTTTTCTCGACGGGTTTTCTCATTATAAAGCAAAATTTTCTCCGTAGAAACGGTTCTGAGAAGCAGGAAGACATTATCAGCCGGACGGAACAGCGGTTTTAAGATAAAGAAGGGCTGTCCAAAAGTACGGGCAGACTTGTTTTGTCTGAATGAAAAGATATTTTCCTGAATTGAACCTTCCTAAGGGCCGTTTCGTTAAAACATTATCTTTGAAAAATGGTTCCTGGAATGTGCCTAAGTTATAATGAACGAAACTAGCCCCTACTCGTTATATCGTAGGTTAATTTAGTAAAATGGTAATTAGAAAAGTTACTAAATGAGAGCTACATAACGGAAGGAGCTAGCTACTATAAATGATACCATAAAATACGCGGGATTTGACTGTAAACGGGCACATTATTTCGGCAAAAGACAGTCGGTTTTTTTCAAATTACTCCAGATTTTTCACGAAAAATTAAGCATATGCACTGTATATTACGGATAATGATGCCATTTGGCGGCTTGACATGGAGCTTCTGTGGGCATGGCTTGATGGCGATGAGGCTAGGAGAAAAAAGAAAATCGCCAAAGCTAACTAGCCTACCATGCCCACCACTCCATATCAAGCCGTGTATTGAATATTATACATCTGGAATAATTTGAAAATCACAATCTGAAATAATGTGGAAATTCACATTTGACGTTTCAAAGAAAAAATCGCAGTCGCTGTTGCCGATGAAGGGAGAGATGAGCCAAGGTATTGGGGGATGATTGCCAATAATCCGGACTCGATCAGAGGGGGGCCCTTGACAGTTTCGTTCATATCGGACCGTTTTGTTAAAGATTCAACCGTAGAATGGTCCTTGGCATCTTTCCAAAAATCGTTTCCCCAAAATTTGGCAACGGACCGGCCGTTGGGAACTCAGCGAAGGCTAAACTTTTTTGCCTAGTTTTTTCTGTTTTACCGGAAAATCTTTCTGCTTTACGACAACTTTAAAAAACTTCCTTTTAAAAACAATTGACATTGCCTTGGCTGCATCCGATAATCAATATATTGGAGAATTAAAAGGAAGTGTAACAATGACAGGGGATCATCCTTTTTACAGGGATACATGGGTAGAAATTGATTTGGATGCGGTTGCGGAAAATGTTGAGAATGTCCGCCGCCTGCTTCCCGAACATACGCATATCATTGCGGTTGTAAAAGCCAACGCTTACGGCCACGGAGCCGAGTATGTAGCAAAAACCGCACTGGAATCCGGCGCATCAGGCCTTGCGGTTGCTTTTCTGGATGAAGCGCTCGCGTTAAGAAAAAAAGGAATCAAGGCCCCTATTTTGATTTTAGGTGTGACCCGTCCGCAAGATGCCGGGGTGGCGGCCGAAAACGCCATTTCGCTTACCGTTTTCCAAAAAGAATGGCTGGAGGAAGCCAGCCGGCATTTAGGAAGGGAAAAGCTTCCCGTCCATATTAAATGCGATACCGGCATGGGCCGGATTGGCGTCAGGACAATAGAAGAATTAAAAGAAGTGGAAAAAGCGGTGAACAATGAATCATGTTTCCGCTTCGAAGGGATTTTTACCCATTTTGCGACGGCCGATGAAACTGATACGGCGTTATATGAAAAACAGTACCTCACGTTCCGGAAAATGGTTGAAAGCCTGGAATCACGCCCGCCGTATGTGCACTGCGCGAACAGTGCCGCGGCACTGAGGTTTGACCAGGAGCCGTTTAATGCGGTCCGGCTCGGAATTGCGATGTACGGGCTTTCCCCTTCTCCGGAGTTGAAACCGATTTTGCCGTTTTCTTTAAAAGAGGCGTTTTCCCTCCATACAAAAGTTACGCATGTAAAACAAATTCATGCGGGCGATACAGTTAGTTACGGCGCAACCTATACGGCTGCCCGCGATGAATGGATCGCCACACTGCCGATCGGTTATGCGGACGGCTGGATCCGGAAGCTTTCGGGCCAGGAAGTCATCATCGGGGGGGAGAAAGCGCCGATTGTCGGCAGAATCTGCATGGATCAGTGCATGGTGAAACTTCCACATCCGGTTTCTGTCGGAACAAAAGCAACGCTCATTGGTAAACAGGGGGATTTATCCATTTCTGTTGATGAGATTGCGGAAAAACTGGAGACGATTAATTACGAGGTCACATGCTCTATTTCCAGCCGCGTCCCGCGTATTTTTACAAAAAACGGGAACTTCGTTGCGGGTGTGTCGAATCCAATCCTTGAAAGTTGAAAAATGTTTTGGCGAATTTTGAATAATTGCTTGATTTTTTTGCCGATAATAGATAGGAATGGTGATTTAGCCTTTGCATATAGTTAATTTGATGGTATGATTAGAATGGAACGAGGAACGGTGTCTAGCGTGTGGAGGTGTAGCAGGTGTCTGAATCCATTTCAACAGAAATTTTAGTCCGATTGCCGCAGCAGCTATTGACGGAACTGGATGGATTTGCCGAAACCGAAAATATGAATCGTAACGAATTAATTTACCGTGCAACGAAAATGTATTTAAAAGAACGGAAAAAACGCCAAATCCGTGAGTCGATGAGGCGCGGTTACATGGAGATGGCAAAAATCAATTTAGAGATTGCCTCTGAAGCGATCCAGGCTGAATACGAAGCAGAACATACAGTTGAAAGCCTAGTAAGCGGGGGGTAATCCTTTGATTGTTAAGCGTGGAGACGTGTACTTCGCCGACCTTTCTCCTGTGGTCGGCTCTGAGCAAGGAGGCGTACGTCCGGTACTCATTTTACAGAACGACATCGGAAACCGTTTTAGCCCCACTGTAATTGTTGCTGCTATTACGGCGCAAATCCAAAAAGCTAAATTGCCTACGCATGTGGAAATCGATGCAAAGCGTTACGGTTTGGAACGGGATTCTGTTATACTACTTGAACAAATTCGTACGATCGATAAACAGCGCTTAACGGATAAGATTACGCATCTTGATGAAGAAGTGATGGAGAAAATAGACGACGCCCTGCAAATCAGCCTGGGATTGGTCGAATTTTAAGACGCTCTTGGAAAAAAGGGCGTTTTTTTCATGCCTTTACCGGGAATTTTCAGCGGGCCGCCTGCAATGATGCTTTGCAATCCTGCTTTGTTTTGCCTGTAAAAGCTCTGACAAACGGGTTTAAATAATGGCAAAAGAGGGTAAGTAAATACAGTTATCCGGCGGTGTAAATACCGGTACCTTGGTTCACGGGAATTTACATAAGGCGTACATTTCAAAAAAGATATAATAACATATATACCACCATGATCCTTTTTCGGAAGGAAGGCCCAGTTTTCATTATGATCGTTTGGTTCTGTGAAATTTACAAGACTTCTGCGGGGTGACTGAGCCGGGAACGGGGAGCTCCGCGGGCGTGCCATATGCGGAGCGGATTTGGCGAATAAATATGATCACCCGGCCTATTCTTAGAGACGGCTGCCAATCCCCGGACCGGCATTCTGCGCATCAACGGAACGCCTTGCTCGCTTTCTTTTCCACACAGGAAATGGTTCCTTTCCGTAAAATCGGGCAATGCTGCCAAGGCCAAGCTGCCATTAAAACGCCCTTCATATCTTTTTATGGGAGAGTGGTTTGATCATGCAATCGTATTTAGCGGAATATATACCGAAACATAAAGATGAAATATTGGAAGAATGGATAAAAACCATGAAGTCGAAAGGCGACGGCCGCATATTCGGGTTGAATGAAGGAAGCATGTTTGATAAAACGAGCCGGGATTTTGTCGATGTCATTCTTGCGTGGCTGACGAAAACGAACCACAAATACGAAAAGCAGCTCGGCGAGTTTGCCGAAAAGATCGCCATGCTGGGCTGGCCGCTTACTTTTACCACCACCGGCATCCAGATTTTGGGCGATATCGTGTATAAGATCATGATGGACAACCATCCTGTCGGGCTTGAAAGGCAGCTCGAATTTTGGGGGATTTTCCGCGATTGGATGAATTCGGTGCAAAATGAATTTGTAAATGCGTATACCACCATCTGGGAAAAAACCGTCTCCCTCCAAAAAATTGCTTTAAAGGAATTGTCAGCCCCCCTTATTCCTGTATTTGAAAAAATCGCTGTACTGCCCTTGGTCGGCACCATTGACTCGGAAAGGTCGAGGCAGATTATGGAAAATCTGTTGTACGGGGTTGTCCAAAACAAATCTGAAGTTGTCCTGATTGATATTTCGGGCGTTCCGATTGTCGATACAGTCGTTGCCCATCATATTTTACAGGCGGCGGATGCCGTACGGCTTGTAGGGTCAAAATGTATGCTTGTCGGCATCCGGCCGGAAATTGCACAGACGATTGTCGATTTAGGCATCGATTTAAAACATATCACAACAACCAGCACCCTGCAAAGAGGAATCGAACAGGCGCTTGAAATGACGGGAAGGAAAATTGTGAAATGGGAGGGTTGATTGATGCGCATACCAATTTTAAAGCTGGGAAACTGCCTGCTGGTGTCCATCCAGTGGGAACTTGATGACCAGACAGCTTTGGAGTTCCAGGAAGATCTTCTCCAAAAAATTTACGAAACGAATGCCAGCGGTGTTGTCATCGACTTCACCTCCGTCGACTTTATTGATTCGTTTATCGCAAAAGTGCTGGGTGATGTGGTCAATATGTCGAAAATGCTGGGCGCAAAAGTGGTCATCACCGGAATCCAGCCGGCTGTTGCCATTACCCTTATCGAACTGGGAATCACCATGGATGATGTACTGACGGCGCTGGATATTGAGAGCGGTTTAGAGAAATTAAAACAGGAATTGGGGGATTAGATAGATGAATAACCATTCCTGTATAAAGATTTTAAATGAGTGGGATATTGTGGCCGCCCGCCAGCTGGGGAGAAACATTGCAAGGGAACTGAATTTCGGCATCGTCGACCAGGCAAGGATTACAACAGCCATTAGCGAACTTGCCCGCAATATTTTTATTTATGCAGGGCAAGGGGAAATCAGGATCGAAAAAGTTCGGCAAAACGGGAAGCAGGGGTTGAAAGTGATTGCCGAAGACAAAGGCCCGGGCATCGCAAATATCCGAAAAGTAATGGAGGACGGCTACTCCACGTCCGGTGGTTTGGGGGCGGGTCTCCCGGGCGTGCGGCGTCTGATGGATGAATTCGACATTGATTCAGCGCCGAATAAAGGCACCACTGTAACGGCGATCAAATGGGTTCGCTAGGAGGGAAAGTATGGATTTTCATGAGACGATGGAAAAAGAATATAAAGAAATTCTCGAGCATTTTTTACAGCATCCGAATGAACAAGTATTATACCAATGCGAAAAGTTCAGCCGGAAATTGATCGAAAACCGTATCTCCCCCGAAGATATGATCATGTGCCACCGCTCCGTCATGCAGCAAATCGACCCGAATCTCCCCGAGTATGTACAACAGTCTTTTGACGTTCTGCTTGAAGTGATGCTCGCCTACGGGCTGGTCTACCGTGAGCAGCAAGTTTTGAGAAACAAGCAAAGGGAACTGAAAAGCGAAATTGAAATTGCAGCCAATATGCAGCAAACCCTGTTGAAGGCACGGATACCGGAACAGGACGGGATCGATATCGGGGTGATCAGTGTGCCGGCAAAACAAATGAGCGGGGATTATTATAACTTTATTGAAGACGATAACCGCCGCATCGGCATTGCGATAGCGGATGTCATCGGCAAGGGCATTCCGGCGGCGCTTTGCATGTCAATGATTAAATATTCGATGGACAGTCTGCCAGAATACAGCCACGAGCCGCACGTCATTTTGGAAAACCTCAACCGGGTTGTTGAACAAAATGTCGATCCGAGCATGTTTGTTACAATGTTTTACGGCATGTATGATCCGGTGTTACATAAATTTTCTTATTCATCAGCCGGACATGAGCCCGGTTTTTACTATCATGCGGCAACGGACGAATTTGAAGATTTGAGAGCGAAGGGACTGCTTTTAGGCATTGAAAAAAAGACAAAATACCGCCAATATACAAGAAATGTGATGGCGGGGGACATGATTGTGCTGCTGTCGGACGGCGTGACCGAATGCCGGACAAAGGAAGGGTTTATCAGCAGGGAAACCATTACAGCGTTAATCCGGAAAAATATCCGGCTATGCGCGCAGGAAATCGTTGAAAATGTATACAGGGAACTGGAAAGATGGCAGGAATTCGAGCTGCGAGACGATTTTACCCTGTTAATTTTAAAAAGAACGGCATAAACAGGTTTTAACCAATACAGATAGGGTAATATCCATTTAGTGCTGAATGTTAAAGAGGTGAAAGAAATGGATTTTGCAGTAAACGTCCGGGAAAAGCAAAATGCCTTAAATGTAGCAATATCTGGGGAAATCGACGCATTCACAGCTCCAAAATTAAGGGAGGTATTTAAACCTTATGAAGGCAAAAAAGGTTTGCAAGTTTTGATAGACTTAACCCATGTTTCTTACATGGACAGTACCGGTTTAGGCGTTTTGGTCGGCTTGTTTAAAAGCTTGCGGGCAAATGACGGTGCCCTCACGCTGACGGGCCTTTCCGACCGGTTGAAACGGCTGTTCGATATCACTGGACTTTCTGACATCATGAAGATTAATACCGAAATAGAAGGTGGAGTGTGAAACATGGAGGAGTTTGATCATATCTGTATGAAAATCCCTGCTAAAGCGGAATATGTAGGGGTTATCCGCCTCACCATTTCCGGTATTGCAAGCCGCATGGGATTTGACTACGAACTCATCGAGGATTTGAAAATCGCCACAAGTGAAGCGATCACCAACGCAGTCCAGCATGCCTATAAAGATAAAGAAGACGGGGAAGTCAATATCGACTTCAGCGTCTACCCCAACCGCTTGGAAGTTATGGTATCCGATAAAGGAGAAAGTTTTGATGTTGATAAAGTAAAAGAGTTCGCAGGGCCGTACACGGAAGATGTACAAATTGAATTGATGAGAGAAGGAGGTTTGGGCCTTTATCTCATTGAAAGTTTAATGGATGAAGTCCGCATACACTATGATGGCGGGATTACAGTCATGATGACCAAGTATCTTCAAGGGGAGCAGGTGGAGACGAATGTCAAAACTGCCTCAACCTGATCAGATTGATGTCAATCAATTGATTCAATCTTATCAGCAAAACGGCGACAAAGAGGCACAGGAAATGCTTGTCGCGCATTATAAAAAACTTGTGGAATCGCTGGCCCGCAAATATTCAAAAGGAAAAGCCTACCAGGAGGACATTTTCCAGGTCGGGATCATTGGCCTGCTCGGCGCCATCCAGCGCTTTGACCCGAATGTCGGGAAAAGCTTTGAATCATTTGCCATTCCGACCATCATCGGGGAAATCAAAAGATTTCTGAGGGATAAAACATGGAGTGTCCATGTCCCGCGCCGGATCAAAGAACTCGGACCGCGGATCAAGGCTGCCGTTGAAACATTGACGAACGAACTGCAACGCTCTCCAAAAATTGCCGAAATTGCCGAATGCCTTGAGATTTCGGAAGAAGAAGTTCTGGAAGCGATGGAAATAAGCAAAAGCTACCATGCGCTTTCCGTTGACCATTCCATTGAATCGGATTCAGACGGCAGCACCGTTACCCTGCTCGATATGGTCGGCAGTGAAGACGACGGTTATGAAAAAGTCAATCAGCGGCTCGTGCTTGAAAAAGTACTTCATGTATTGAGTGACAGGGAACGCCAAATCATCCACTACACGTATATTGAAAACATGAGCCAAAAAGATACGGGTGAGAAATTGGGGATTTCGCAAATGCATGTCTCGCGCCTGCAGCGCCGTGCCATAAAAAAACTGCGGGATGCCATTGAAGGTGAATTACAGCATGTGGAGAATTAGCCATTATGAACTATCTTAGCTCGAAGGCAGTAGAAGTGTACGGATTCCAAACAACAAAGGCTGGCAGGGAATTATGCGGGGATGCCTACTTTATGAAGGCAACTGATGATAATTTCTTATGCGTGCTGGCGGATGGGCTGGGTAGTGGGGAATATGCCTACTACTCTTCTCAGGCTGTCGCAAGAGCAGTCAAAGAGCAATCGGACGAAGATGTCGAAGCGTTGATGAAAGCATGCAACCGTGCCTTGTACCGGAAGAGGGGGGCGGCTGTTGCCATTTTGAAAGTTTGCTTTCAAACACGCAAATTTGTTTACAGCTGTGTCGGCAACATCCGCTTTTACATGTATTCCCCAAGCGGCAGGCTTACCTATCCGCTGCCGATTACCGGGTATTTATCCGGAAAACCGCAGCATTTTAAAACCGAGACATTTGATTATGAGTCAAACTCCAAATTTATCATCCATTCCGATGGCGTAAAAGAACGGGATGTCAAAGCTTTTTTAAAAAAATGCGAATCGATTGAACTGATTGCCGACCAGTTAAAGAAACAGCAGGCAATGGATGACGATGCCACTTTTATTATCGGGCGCTTGCGGTAAGCGGCAAGCTTTTTTATTTTGGACAAATTTTTTCGCGGCAAAAACCGTGGTAAAATAGCAAAAGAACGGTTTTGAATTTGTTCAGGAAATGTGGTGTTTTGATTTGAATGAAAAAAATGAAAGGCTTCTCCGCAGGCTGGCGAAGGAACTACAGTTTTCGGAAAAAAGCATCCGAAATGTGATTGAGCTGCTCGAAAGCGGAAACACTGTGCCGTTTATCGCCCGCTACCGGAAAGAAATGACCGGGGCGCTTGATGAAGTGCAGATCCGGGACATTATGGAGCGCTGGAATTATCTGCAAAATCTGGAACAGAGGAAAGAAGAAGTAATGCGCTTAATTGAAGAGCAGGGAAAATTAACGGACGAGCTGAAAGGGAAAATTTTGAATGCCGATAAGCTTCAGCTTGTAGAAGACCTGTACCGCCCGTATAAGCAGAAGCGGCGGACAAAAGCAACGATCGCAAAAGAAAAAGGGCTGGAACCATTGGCGCGATGGATGCTGTCTTTTCCTGCCGAAGGGGATCTAAAGGCCGAACTCGAATCATACATATCAGAGGAAAAGCAGGTTGCATCCGCTGAGGAAGCGCTGCAGGGGGCAAAAGATATCATTGCTGAAATCGTATCGGACGAGCCGAAATATCGCGGTTTGATCCGTTCGGAAACATTTAAAACGGGAATCATCTCAAGCACAGTGAAAGATCCAGAAAAAGATGAGAAAAAAGTGTATGAAATATATTACGAATACGAAGAACCGGTACGGAAAATCGTTCCCCACCGCGTTTTAGCGCTTAACCGCGGCGAGAAGGAAAACATTCTCCGGGTATCTGTGAAGGCCGATACCGGACGTATTCTGGATTATCTGAACCGGCAAGTGGTCCGCAATGAGGCTTCGATTACGGCCGGGATTGTCAAGGAAGCGGTGGAAGACGGCTATAAACGGCTCATCCAACCTGCGATTGAAAGGGAAATCCGCAATGAACTGTCTGAGAAAGCGGAAGACCGTGCGATCCACATTTTCTCGGAAAACTTGAAGAACCTGCTTCTACAGCCGCCTTTAAAAGGAAAGACGGTGCTCGGGGTTGATCCCGCCTACCGGACAGGTTGCAAACTCGCTGTAGTAGATGAAACAGGCAAGGTTCTGAAAATCGGCGTCATTTACCCGCATCCGCCGAAACTGAAAACGGAAGAAGCGAAAGCAATTTTGAAGGGCATTATTCGCGGTTTTCATATTGAAGTGATCGCCATTGGAAACGGCACGGCTTCCCAGGAAACCGAACAGTTCGTCGCCGGAATTTTAAAAGAAATCGGCGGAGACGTTTCCTACACGATTGTCAATGAGGCGGGGGCAAGTGTCTATTCCGCTTCCGACCTCGCACGCAAAGAATTTCCGGACCTCCATGTCGAAGAAAGAAGTGCCGTATCGATTGCACGTAGGCTCCAGGATCCGCTGGCCGAGCTCGTAAAAATCGATCCGAAATCGGTCGGGGTCGGGCAATATCAGCACGACGTCTCGCAAAAGAAACTGAGTGAATCGCTCACTTTTGTTGTGGAAACGGTGGTCAACCAAGTTGGTGTCGATATAAACACCGCTTCCCCGTCCCTTTTACAGTATGTTTCGGGCCTCAGCGCTACAGTTGCCAACAATATCGTGAATTTCCGGGATGAGAATGGCAAGTTTAAAAACCGCGCAGAACTGAAAAACATTCCGCGGCTCGGTGCAAAAACATACGAGCAGAGCATCGGTTTTCTCCGCATTACAGATGGGGATGAACCGCTGGATAAAACGCCGATCCACCCGGAAAGCTATCCGGCTACAAGAAAATTGCTGGAGGAACTTGGCATGTCCACATCGGATCTCGGCACAGAGAAGCTGAAAGAATCGCTTAAGCAGCTTTCCATTGCCGAAACGGCCGGAAAACTTGGGATCGGCGAACCGACGCTGCACGATATTTTCGATGCGCTCACAAGGCCGGGCCGCGATCCGCGCGATGAACTGCCGAAACCGCTGTTGAAGAAGGATATTTTGAAGCTGGAAGATCTAAAGCCGGGAATGGAGCTGCAGGGAACCGTCCGCAATGTTGTCGACTTCGGCGCATTTGTTGATGTGGGCGTGAAAGAAGACGGGCTTGTCCATATTTCAAAATTAAACAAAGGACATGTCAAACATCCGCTTGATGTCGTCTCGGTAGGCGATATTGTCACCGTCTGGGTGGAAAATGTCGACGTCCAAAAAGGAAGACTTTCGTTGACGATGCTCCCAAAATCATAAAAAACATAGAAAGAAGATGCGCAATGATTAACCGCGCATCTTCTTTTCATTGTAATACAGGCCTTAGTCAAGACATTTGGGGGGCGGAAAAAGCGAAGTGAAGGAACAGGTAAAAAAGCGGTAAAATCCAATGATTTTGGACAGTTCACGTTGTATTTAGACATTTATGAGAGCACGTGGATGAGAAGAGCCTTAAGAAAGTGAAGGAGTTTCGTTTTTACATCTAAAGAAACGGGGACCTCATTCTGACTGGAGAGAGAAAGTGGAGAATACGCCTAGCGACGCGAGAGGTCTGGGAGCGATGGAATCAAACCAAAGGCACATCTCATTCCGGATGAAAAAACGGGGGATGCATTGGAGCAAAGAAAGCGGAGAAGTCATGGTAAAAATAAAGCAAGGGATTCTCAACCGGACGTTAAGAGAGGCTTATCTGAAACACCAAGCAAGAAGTGCGAGAAAGCAGCGTGAATTAAAACAAGCCTTAAAATACGCCTAGCTGTTCAAACAGCCTGCACGCCCGTCAATCGGGGCAAAACAGGGATCTATTAGCCTGTATACGAGCACTTCATCAGCAATAGGGAATTTAAGCAAGATATTTAGGTTTTAATATCTCCACCTAGATAAGGGGCAATCCCAACATCCTATGAAAAGCTGAGGATATATAATGATCACTAATTTCTGAGACTCCTGCGGGAAAAGCGAGCAAGAAGAGACCCAGTGTGCTTGAGGGACGAGCGAGGAGGCTCGCGACGCGTGCGGAAAGCGAGTAAATTTCGCAATCATCAAAAAGGGGTACCCATATGCCCGGTTTAACGGCTTTTGGGATTGCCCCTAATCCAGGGAAGCAAGCAAAGTACGGTAGCCAAAAGCGTACAA
>NZ_BKZR01000058.1:0-15600 GCF_008974225.1 Weizmannia acidilactici
AGCGGTAATCTAAAAATATCAGCGGAAAGCCATGAAATATCAGCGAAAAGTACAAAAATATCGGCGGCCACTAATTTATATACACCCCAGGGTATGTCAATTGCCCATGATACAGCAATTTTTTAATAAAAAAATGCCGGTATCTGCATCTTTCAATACATACGGGGGTATGACAGTGTCCCTTTAAAATACCAGTTTTCCTCTACTACTTCTTTGTAAAAGGAAAAATCGGCGAATTTGGAAAAGAAACAAGCGGTAATCATTAAATATCAGCGAAAAGTGCAAAAAATCAGCGGCCGCATCTTTGCATCTGCTGTTCCGGGAAGGTTCACGAATTGATAATACATTCCTTCGCTAATAAAAAAGCTGCAAGGATGCAAGTCTTTCCCGCCCCCTATCCTAGACAAACACACACCGGTTAAAACAGCATACGATACAATATATCCAGTGCCGTTCGATTTTAAACATTTTCAAAAGTCTGTTTGATTGTGAATAGATGGTAAAAAATATGGCAAATATAGTGGAACAGGGGGTGGGGAATTTGAAAACAAAAACCGAACCGGAAATGTGCATAATTTGCGAACAAATGAAACCAAGCGGTATTCATCTTTATACATCTTTCATCTGCAGCGATTGCGAAAATGAAATTGTCCATACGGAGACAGGGGATCCGCGGTATTTGTACTTTATCCGGCAGTTAAAAGCAATAGGAAAACCGCAAATGTATATATAACCAAGCGACAAAAGGGGCTTGGTTATATTTTTGCCATCTATTTTGCTGTTGTCTCCTCTTGTTTCGTTTATAGTAAAATAGAGAAGTCAAAGCTGAAGGGCCGGGATTTGCCGCGGTCCCTGATAAAGACTGGGGTAATGTGCATGGACCAAACAAGAATGCCTTTATATGAAGCGCTCTGCCGGCATCACAGCAGCAGACCCATCTCATTCCATGTGCCGGGGCATAAAAATGGATTGCTGATGGAGCCGCTGTTAAAGGGCAGTGCGGTTTTTTTACAATATGATGCAACGGAATTATCCGGATTGGATGATCTGCACCATGCCGAAGGGGCAATCAAAGAGGCGCAGGATCTGCTTTCAGCGTATTATGGCAGCACAAAAAGTTATTTTCTAGTAAACGGGAGCACGGTTGGCAATTTGGCGATGATTCTTGCCATTTGCCGGCCGGGGGACCGGGTGTTGGTTGACCGGAACTGCCATAAATCCATTTTGCATGCGCTGCGTCTTGCTAACGTACAACCGGTTTTTCTTTTCCCTGAAATCGATGGAGAGCTCGAAATTGCAGCCGGATTTTCCGAAAAACTGTTTGCGCATGCTTTTCAACAGTGCCCGGAAATCAGGGCGTGCATCTTTACTTATCCGACGTACTACGGTATGACATTTGATATACAATCGATGGTCAGGATTGCCCGCAGGCATGGCGCTTATGTACTGGTGGATGAAGCGCACGGGGCCCATTTTTGTATCGGCGGCCCGTTCCCGAAATCGGCACTCGATTTGGGGGCTGATGCCGTTGTCCAGTCCGCCCATAAAATGCTGCCGGCCATGACGATGGGTTCTTTTTTGCATATCGGCAATCCCCGCTTTCCAATCGAAAAGCTCGAATATTACTTATCTGTCTTGCAATCGAGCAGCCCGTCCTATCCGATCATGATGTCGCTCGACTATGCACGGTGGTATGCGGCAAATTTTAACGATGAAGATATCCGTTATACGATGTCGGAAAGGGAACGGTTTATCCACCGACTGCGTAAAGTGTTAAAAGTACAGGAAAAAGAAGGGCAGGATCCTTTGAAATTGTTGGTGTCATTGCCGGGCGTATCCGGATTTGTACTTCAGTCCGCTTTTGAAAAGAAGAGTGTGTATCCGGAAATGGCCGATCTTGATAGGGTAGTGCTTGTGCTGCCGCTATTAAAAAAAGGAATGCCTTTTCCTTTTGAAGATGCCGCCGGGCGGATTGATAAAGCTTTGACCTGTGTAACAGCGCATGCCAAAAAAGAAAAAGCAACATTAGAATTTCCGGCTGGTTTAACGGTACTTCAAATGACCTATGCAGAAATGGAAGAAAGACAGGTGGAATGGGTGTCTTTTAAAGATGCCGCCGGCAGGATTGCAGCGAAAATGGTGGTGCCGTATCCGCCGGGCGTACCGCTCCTTATGCCGGGTGAGCGCATTACGCAGGCGCATATCGCACATATTCAACAATTGCGTTCGTATGGAGCCAAATTCCATGCGGATCCCCCATTTAACGAAAACAAACTGGCAGTTTATTGATAAAGAGAGGTAGATTCAATGAAAGGGATTTTTATAACCGCAGAAGGGCCCGAGGGTGCGGGGAAAACAACCATTATTGGGAAAATTGCAGCATATTTGCGGGAGGCCGGTTTTCCAGTTGTATTGACGAGAGAACCGGGGGGCATTAGAATTGCCGAGCAGATCCGCAGCATTATTCTGAGCCCGGAAAATACCGAAATGGACGCGAGGACGGAAGCTTTGCTTTATGCGGCAAGCCGCCGGCAGCATCTTGCGGAAAAAGTCATACCGGCCCTTGAGCGCGGTGCTATTGTTTTGTGCGACAGGTTTATCGACAGTTCGCTCGCGTACCAGGGATATGCAAGGGGGATCGGGATTGAAGAAGTTTACCGCATCAATCAGTTTGCAACAAACGGCCTGCTGCCGGATTTGACGTTATATTTTGATGTTGAAGTGGAAACGGGGCTCGGCCGGATCGCCAAAAATCAAAACCGCGAAGTAAACCGCCTTGACCTCGAGGCATTGGAATTCCACAAGAAAGTAAAAGAAGGATTCCAAATATTGTTACGGCGGTTCCCGGAGAGAATGTATGCTATTGATGCGAATAAAGATGTAGAATATATTTATGAAACAGCTTTGCAAAAAGTGTTGGATGCCGTCCGCGACCACTTTGGGAAAAATTTTTCCGGGTAAAAGGATAATCACCTCATCGGACAGAATTTCATATATAACAATGATATAATGAATGATAAATATACGTTTGGAATTTCAGGAGGGGAAGAAATTGAAACTGATTGTAGCAGTCGTGCAGGACCAGGACAGCAACCGCTTAATGAAAGCGATGATCGACCATAATTTCCGCGTGACAAAACTTGCGTCGACGGGAGGATTTTTAAAATCCGGCAACACGACTTTTCTGATCGGAACCGAAGAAATCCGCGTTAATAAAGCGCTGCAGGTCATTAAGGAAAATTGTAAATCAAGGGAACAGTTTATTACCCCTGTTTCACCGATGGGGGGCAATGCCGATTCCTACATTCCGTATCCGGTTGAGATTGAAGTGGGCGGCGCAACGGTATTTGTGCTGCCGGTAGATGAGTTTCACCAGTTTTAATGGAGGGAATTGCCCTTGAAGATCAACCAGGATTTAAGTGTAAGTTTGAACAATGTGGCCCGAGGGACGAAAAGTGCTGCTGCGGATACGTCAAATTTTGCGGAAATGGTCAAATCAAGCGGGGAAAAACTGCAAATGGACGAGCTCAACCAATTGTTGTCACAACTCGACGAGGCCGGCAGCAAACTGGCCCGTACCCGCAATTTTAAAGATTTGTCGAGATTTAAGGCGCTAGTAAAGCAGTTTGTAAAACAGGCTGTCGATTACAGCATGAAAATGAAACAGTCCCAGGACTGGAACCAGTTCGGGGAAAGCCGCAAAATGCAGATTGTCGAAACGATTGACCAAAAACTGGCGGACTTAACCGAAGAATATATTAGGAAGGAACAGCCCGCGCTGGATATTCTCGGGAAAATCGGTGAGATCAAAGGTTTATTGATCAATTTATATACCTAAGAGAGTGAAGGAAGCCATGACATGGAAAGAATTTGAAAAGGTGCAGCCCGTTGCGGCAACTTTGCTGAAAAACAGCATCAGGCGCAAGCGGATGGCGCATGCCTATTTATTCGAAGGCGGCCGCGGTACGGGGAAAAAAGAGGCCGCGCAATTATTGGCAAAAACATTATTCTGCCTGCAGCCGGCGGATGGTTTTTTTCCATGCGAACATTGCTCAAACTGCATGAGAATCAACCATGGTTCCCATCCCGATGTTCATTTGATTGAACCGGACGGGCTTTCCATCAAGAAGGAACAGATCAAACAGCTGCAGCAGGAGTTTTCGAAACGCGCGGTTGAATCCAAGCGGAAACTGTATATGATCGTTGATGCCGAAAAAATGTCCATCGGCGCTGCCAACAGCCTGTTGAAATTTTTGGAAGAGCCAAACGCCGATACAACGGCGATTTTAATGACGACTCAATTGCACCGGATCCTGCCCACCATTTTATCGCGTTGCCAAATTGTTTCATTCAAGCCGATCTCTCCTAATTTATTGAAAAAACAATTGATCGAAAACGGGGTCAGCCGCGATTTGGCCCCGCTGCTTTCCCATATGACCAACCATTTGGAAGAGGCGCTTTCCTTAAGCAAGGATGAGTGGTTTGCACAAGCCCGAAAAATAGTGTTAAAATTATATACAACCCTTACGAAATCACCTTCTTACGCAATGGTCTTTTTGCAGGAAGGATGGTTTCAGCATTTTAAAGAAAAAAATCAACTGGATCTCGGATTGGATCTGTTGATATGGATTTATAAAGATCTTCTTTCCATCCATCTGGGAAAACAGGAGGATTTGGTTTATCCCGATCAGCAAGCCCGTTTTTCTTCGGATATTCTTTCTTACTCCCCGCGTTCTCTGGCTGAAAAAATGGCAGCAATTTTAGATGCAAAAAAGAAATTGAATGCCAATGTCAATCAGCAATTGCTCATGGAACAGCTTGTTTTAAATTTGCAGGGGGGAACAGCCTTTGTTTAATGTAGTAGGGATCCGATTTAAAAAGGCCGGTAAAGTATATTACTTCGACCCGGGTGATCTTCCCGTCCAAAAAGACGACACGGTGATTGTTGAGACCGCCCGCGGCATCGAATACGGCCTTGTTGTCACAAACCGCAAAGTTGTCGGGGAACATGATGTAGTGCTGCCGCTCAAAAAAGTTATCCGCATTGCCGACCAAAAGGATCATATGGCAGTAAATGAAAATAAAACCGCGGCAAAAGAGGCATACAAGATTTGCATGAAAAAAATCGCGGAACACCAGCTGGAGATGAAGCTGGTTGATGTTGAATATACATTTGACCGGAATAAAATCATTTTTTATTTTACCGCTGACGGGCGTGTTGATTTCAGGGAGCTTGTAAAGGATTTGGCTTCCATTTTCCGGACAAGGATTGAGCTCAGGCAAATCGGGGTGCGCGATGAGGCGAAAATGCTCGGCGGTATCGGCCCGTGCGGAAGAATGCTGTGCTGCTCCACCTTCCTGGGCGATTTTGAACCGGTATCGATCAAAATGGCGAAAGACCAGAATCTTTCTTTAAATCCGACGAAAATTTCCGGGCTTTGCGGACGGTTGATGTGCTGCCTGAAATATGAAAATGATGAATATGAAGCGGTGAAAGAAGCACTTCCGGATATCGGTGAAACCGTTAAAACGCCCCACGGGATTGGAAAGGTCACCGGTTTGAATATTTTGGAAAGGATATTGCAGATCGAATTGCAGGGCCAGGGACGGGTCATAGAGTATACGATGGAAGAGTTTTTAAATGAGGATGTTGTTCCAATTCAATCCACGGATTAATGAGGTGGAGAACTGATGGATAGGAAAGAAATATTCGAGGCGATACAGCAGATGGAAGTGCAGATCGGGACACTCCATGAAAAGTTAGGGGAACTGAAACAGTATTTAACGGAAGTCATCGAAGAAAACAACGTTCTGAAAATCCAAAATGAGTATTTCAGGAGGCAATTGCGGCAGGAACCCGGCGAAGAGGATGAAAATCAGCAGGAAGAACCGGCTGAAATTGTCCGCAAGATCCAGGAAAAAGGCGTTCCGCAAACGCTTTTGGATATTGGGGAAGGTTATGACAATCTTGCCCGCCTTTACCAGGAAGGCTTCCATATTTGCAATATCCATTTCGGAAGCCCGCGCAACGGGGAAGATTGTTTATTTTGCCTTTCTTTTCTCAATAAAAAGTAACCTTATGGGCGGTTCATCATAAATTTAGCCTTCCTTCTTCCGGGGAAGGCTATTTTTTAAAGAGAGCCGATTTTGCTATGCGGTTTGATGCGCTTCATGCGGCAAAAGTTTTGGAGGATACGGAATCAATGGTGAAATTATTAGGAGATGAACGATTGGATTATTTACTGGCGGAAAATTTGCGGATTGTGCAGAGCCCTTCCGTTTTTGCTTTTTCATTGGATGCGGTGCTGCTGTCAAAATTCGCTTATTTGCCGATCCAAAAAGGGAAAGTGCTCGACCTTTGCACGGGAAACGGCGTGATTCCCCTTTTGCTGAGTACGCGGACAAAAGCGGAAATTACGGGTGTTGAAATACAGGAAAGGCTGTATGATATGGCGACAAGGAGTATTGCCTATAACGGGCTGGAGGGGCAAATTAGGCTTATTCACGGCGACCTGAAAGATATGCCCGCAGTTTTGGGGTATGGCAAGTTTGATGTTGTGACGTGCAATCCGCCATATTTCCCATCGCAGACAAAGGCAATCCAAAACGAAAACGAACATTTGGCGATCGCAAGGCATGAGATTTACTGCACATTGGAGGATGTTGTAAGGGTCAGCAGCCAAATGCTCAAGCAGGGGGGGAAAGCGGCATTTGTCCACCGCCCGGGCAGGCTTGTCGATTTGATTACGCTTATGAAAAAATACCGACTCGAACCAAAGCGACTCCGGCTTGTGTATCCGAAAGCGGGAAAAGAAGCAAACACAATCCTGATGGAAGGCATAAAAGACGGGAAACCGGATTTAAAAATTCTCCCCCCTTTGGTTGTGTACAAGGAGAACAACGAATATACGGAAGAAGTGGAAGAAATCCTGTATGGAAAGAAAAACTAAACCATATTTTTATGTTCTTTTGTGCTGCGACGGCAGTTTTTACGGAGGGTACACCGTGGACCTTAAAAGGCGGCTCCGTGAACATAATGAAGGGAGAGGCGCCAAATATACGAGGACGAGAACGCCGGTCCGCCTGCTGTATTACCGCGAATATGAAACAAAAAGCGATGCTATGAAAGCGGAATATGCATTTAAACAGTTGACGCGGCGGGAAAAAGAACGATTTTTGGAAAAGGCAGGTGTTGATCTTGCAGCAGCAGGCAAGTTTTCGGGATGAAGAAAAGAAAGGAATTCTCTATCTCGTCCCAACCCCGATCGGAAATTTGGAAGATATGACATTCCGGGCCGTGCGCATTTTAAAAAGCGCCGATCTCATTGCCGCGGAAGATACACGGAACAGCAAAAAACTTTGCGCCCATTTTGATATCCATACCCCGCTTGTCAGCCACCATGAACATAATAAGGAAATAAGCACGCGCGATATTCTCGTAAGGCTTTCACGCGGCGAAAAAGTCGCATTAATCAGCGATGCGGGCATGCCTTGCATTTCAGATCCCGGATATGAGCTTGTTGCCGCCTGCATCCGCGAAAATATTACCGTCGTTCCGCTTCCGGGGGCAAATGCGGCGTTGACGGCACTGATCGCTTCCGGCATTGCGCCGCAGCCGTTTTATTTTTACGGTTTTCTGCCGCGCGATAAACAGGAAAAAAGGGCGGAATTGGAGAAGCTGGGCAAGATTGCTTCGACGTTTATTATATACGAAGCGCCCCACAGGCTGAAAAGAACGCTGGAAATGATGCAGGATGTTTTAGGGGATAGAAAAATTGCGATCAGCCGCGAGCTGACAAAAAAATTCGAGGAATTTATCAGGGGGACAATTGAAGAAGCTGTTGAATGGGTACAGAATAATGAAATCCGGGGCGAGTTCTGCCTGATTGTGGAAGGCAGCCCGGAAACGCAGGAAGAAAACAGGGGGCTCTGGTGGTCCGCTTTATCCGTCAAGGAACATGTGGATGCATATATCAGCCAAAAACAGCTTCCGCCAAAAGAAGCCATTAAATTGGCGGCAAAGGACCGGAAGCTGCCAAAAAGGGAAGTTTACCAAATTTATCACGAAATATAAAGAAAAAGGGGCTGTCCCAAAAGCCCCTTCTTAAACATGAAAAATCGTTGAGAAAATAATTTTCTCGACGGTTTTTCTTATTGTCAGGATATCATCGCTGATTTGATTTACCATACATTGACAACGCGGGCTACATGGCCTTCTGGAATCATGTCACTGAAATCCATTGGAAGAATGAGTTTTCCCATGTTATAATCAATAAAGGTAGCTGAATAGTTACTCAAAAAAACCGCCTCCATTCAATGTTTGTTCGACACCTACATTATAATGGAAAAGGCGGTTTTTTTTTTGCACTTACTTCGTCTATTGCACGTTGATGATCGCGAAATTTACGAGACTCCTGCGGGAACAAGCGAGGAGGCTCGCGACGCGTGCGGAAAGCGAGTGAATTTCGCGATCATCAACAACCAACGATAATAATTTTTTCACAAAGAAAGGGGCGCCCCTTCAGCCAGATTACCGCCTTTTGGGACAGCCCCACTTGCCTATCTTGCAAGATGGAAGTTTTCTTCTATTTCTTTCATTAACAGTTCTGCGCCTTCCCGGCTTAACACGATTTTCCCGCCGGCCAGCTGGAGATTGTCGTCGGACACTTCGCCGGTGACAAGGCAGGTCATGTTCGGTTTATACTTTTTCAAAATGATTTTGTCATCGTCTACATAAATTTCGAGTGCGTCTTTTTCGGCAATCCCAAGATTACGGCGCAATTCGATCGGAATGACAACGCGGCCCAATTCATCAACTTTCCGCACAATGCCTGTAGATTTCATAACGACTCTCCTCCCTAAAAGAATATTTTTGACCCATTACATAACCCTTACAACCAACTGCTTTTTATAACTTTGCACTTCTTTATCTATCAAAAATTGACGAATACCCCTTTTTTAACATATCCTGTCTAATTGTATTATAGGAGATAAATTGGAATAAAAAAACAAATTTGTTTAAAATATTTTTCGACAAATTCCAAAAAAGATGCTGCTGCCCCCCACGCGGGTCCGGTTAAAACCGATGCGTGCGGGCTATAATGGTTATTGCCGCTTTGAATATTTTTAAAAGCCGCGCCGCGATGGAACGGAATACGGAAGATGCGCTATACTAAATATACAGTGCATTTTTGCCGGATCCTGCCTGGCCGGCTTACGGATTTTGCTTATTTTCAGGAAAAGTTTTATACTTATTCTTTAAGGAGTTCATCAATAGAGCGATGAAGCTGCAACAGGATGTCTAATCTGATCGAAAGGTGGAGGCTGCTTTGGAAGAAAAATTGAAAACTTTTTATATTACAACGCCGATCTACTACCCGAGCGGAAATTTACATATTGGCCATGCGTATACAACCGTTGCAGGGGATGCGATGGCCCGCTATAAGAGAATGCGTGGATATGATGTCATGTTTCTGACCGGAACGGATGAGCACGGGCAAAAAATCCAGCGGAAAGCGAAAGAAAAAGGCGTCACGCCGCAGCAATACGTGGATGAAATTGTGGCAGGTATCCAAGAGTTATGGAAAAAATTAGATATCTCCAACGATGATTTTATCCGCACCACCCAGGAAAGGCATAAAAAATCGGTCGAGAAAATTTTTAAAAAATTGCTCGACAAAGGGGATATTTATTTAGGGGAATATGAGGGCTGGTACTGTACGCCATGTGAATCGTTTTTCACGGAACGCCAGCTGGTGGATGGGAAATGCCCGGATTGCGGCAGGCCGGTTGAAAAAGTAAAAGAAGAATCCTATTTTTTCAGAATGGGGAAATATGTCGACAGGCTTTTGCAATATTATGAAGAAAATCCGGATTTCATCCAGCCGGAAAGCCGGAAAAATGAAATGATCAATAACTTCATTAAACCGGGGCTTGAGGATCTGGCTGTATCGCGGACGACTTTTGACTGGGGCATTAAAGTGCCGGGCGACCCGAAGCATGTCATCTATGTCTGGATTGACGCGCTGAGCAATTATATCACAGCACTCGGCTATGGCAGCGATGATGATTCGAAATACCTCAAATATTGGCCGGCGGATGTCCATCTTGTCGGAAAAGAAATCGTGCGGTTCCATACGATTTACTGGCCGATTATGCTGATGGCGCTCGATTTGCCGCTGCCGAAAAAAGTATTTGCGCACGGCTGGCTGTTGATGAAAGATGGAAAAATGTCGAAATCAAAAGGGAATGTCATTGATCCGGTGACGCTAATCGACAGGTACGGATTGGATGCGCTCCGTTATTATTTACTGCGGGAAGTGCCGTTCGGGGCGGACGGAATTTTTACGCCTGAAGGGTTTGTCGAACGGATCAACTTTGATCTCGCCAATGACCTCGGCAATCTTTTAAACCGGACCGTGGCCATGATGAACCAATATTTCGGCGGGGTGATCCCAACCTTCTCCGGATCGCATAATCCGTTTTCCATCCAGCTTGTGACGGCATATAAAGAAGCGTTGAAAAAATACGAAGAAGCCATGGAAAACATGCAGTTTTCTGTTGCATTGTCTTCTTTATGGGAATTCGTCAGCCAGACAAACAAATATATCGATGAAACGACGCCTTGGGTCCTTGCCAAAGATGAATCGAAACGCGCGGAACTCGCCGAGGTAATGGTGCATCTGGCGGAATCGCTGCGGCATATTGCCATTCTTTTACAGCCATTCTTAACGTCGGCGCCGAAGAAAATTTTCGGCCAATTGAATTTAACGGATGAAAGCTTGCATACTTGGGAAAGCCTTTCTTCATTCGGCAGCATTCCGGAAGGCACAAAAGTCGTCGAAAAAGGGGAACCGATCTTCCCACGTCTCGATATGGAAAAAGAAATTCAATTCATCAAGTCGCAAATGCAAGGCACTGCACCGAAAAAAGAAGAACCGAAGCAGGAAAAAGCAAAAGTGGACGACTCAAAAGATGAAATCACGATCGATGATTTTGCAAAAGTAGAATTGCGGGTGGCAAAAGTTACAGCCTGTGAACCGGTGAAAACGGCAGATAAACTGTTAAAACTGAAGCTCGACCTCGGCTATGAACAACGCCAGGTTGTTTCTGGGATTGCGCAATATTATAAACCGGAAGAACTCGTCGGCCGCAAAGTCATTGTTGTTGCCAACCTGAAGCCTGTTAAACTGCGCGGTGAATTATCGCAAGGCATGATTTTGGTAGGCGAAAAAGATGGCGTATTGTCGCTGGCAACTGTTGATGAAGGCCTTCCGGTAGGTGCTGTTGTCAGATAAGGTCAAAACATCAGGATGAAAAACATAGAGATGTTTCACGTGGAACAAATTTCGACGGATCTCTCTATGTTTTTCTTATGTATGACAAGAACAATAATGGACATGTTGAGAAACAGAGGTGCAAAGTTATGTTATTTGATACGCACGTGCATTTAAATGATGAAGCGTTCCAGGATGACTTTGAAGCAGTTATCAGGCGGGCAAAGGAAGCCGGTGTTGAAAAAATGGTAGTCGTCGGCTTTGACAGGCCGACCATCCAAAAAGCCATCGAGTTGATCGGCCAATATGCATTTATGTATGCTGCGCTCGGCTGGCACCCTGTCGATGCCATCGATATGAAAGATGAGGATCTCGAGTGGATTGAATCATTGGCCGCCCATCCAAAAGTGGTGGCGATCGGGGAAATCGGGCTCGATTACCATTGGGACAAATCCCCGAAAGAGGTGCAACACGATGTGTTCAGAAGGCAGATCCGCCTCGCCAAAAAACTGTCTTTGCCGATCATTATCCATAACCGAGAAGCAACAGAAGACTGCGTGAATATTTTAAAAGAAGAAAACGCACAGGAAGTGGGCGGCATTATGCATTGCTTCAGCGGCAGCCCGGAAACGGCGAAAGAATGCATCAAGATGAATTTTTACATTTCACTTGGCGGCCCGGTCACGTTTAAAAATGCGAAAAAGCCGAAAGAAGTGGCTGCCGCGGTTCCGCTCGATAAACTGTTGATCGAGACGGACTGCCCTTATCTTGCCCCGCACCCTTACCGCGGGAAAAGGAATGAGCCGGCTTATGTGAAGCTTGTCGCGGAGCAGATTGCAGAAATAAAAGGTGTTCCTTATGAGAAAGTTGCCGAACAAACGATGTTAAACGCACAAAAATTGTTTAAAATAAAGGATAATGATTAGAAAGTGAGTTTTTCCGCATGGCAAAACTAAAAGAAATTATCGTCGTCGAGGGAAAGGACGACACGGCCGCCATCAAAAGGGCTTTAGATGCTGATACGATCGAAACAAACGGGTCGGCCATTTCCAAAAGCACGATTGAGAAAATTCGCCTTGCCCAGGAAAAAAGGGGTGTCATTATTTTTACGGATCCCGATTTTCCGGGTGAAAAGATCCGGAAAACGATCGCTGAGAAAGTGCCCGGCTGCAAACATGCTTTTCTTGCCAAACATGAGGCGCGCCCGTTATCGGATAAAGGGATCGGTGTGGAACATGCGCGGCCCGAGTCGATCCGGAAAGCATTGCGGGAAGCGCATCAAATGGAAGAGGATGTGCCGGAAATCATTACAAAAGAAGCGTTAATGGAAGCCGGCTTGGTTGCTGGCCCGATGGCGAGAAGAAGAAGGGAACGGCTGGGGGAACTGCTGAAAATCGGATATACAAACGGCAAGCAGCTCCACAAAAGGCTGATGGCTTTTCAAATCGACAAGGATACATTTCAGGAAGCACTCATGAAAGTTTTACAGGAGGAATAAATTTGCAAAAAGATATTGCCACCCCCATCCGGACAAGGGCGATCTTAAACCGTTACGGATTTTCCTTTAAGAAAAGTTTGGGACAGAATTTTTTAATCGATCCGAACGTGCTCCGGAATATTACGGAACAGGCGGAGTTGTCGGAAGAAAGCGGGGTCATTGAAATCGGCCCGGGAATAGGCGCGCTCACCGAACATCTTGCACGCCGAAGCAAGAAAGTTGTTGCCTTTGAAATTGACAGAAGGCTCGCGCCGATTCTGGAAGATACTTTATCGCCGTATCCGAATGTAAAAGTGATTTATGAAGACGTCTTAAAAGCCGATGTCCGGAAAGTGATGAAAGAGGAATTTGCCAGCATAAAAGATTTGATGGTCGTCGCAAACCTTCCGTATTACGTCACAACGCCGATTATTTTAAAATTTGTAACCGGGCATTTTCCGATCCGCGGCATGGTTGTCATGCTGCAAAAGGAAGTGGCCGACCGGGTTTCAGCGCAGCCGGGCACGAAAAACTACGGGTCGCTGTCGATTGCGATCCAGTATTATATGACGGCGGAAGTCGCAATGATTGTTCCGAAAACAGTGTTCATGCCCCAGCCGAATGTGGATTCTGCCGTGGTCAAACTGGTGAAAAGGGAAAAACCGAAAGTGGATGTAACGGATGAAGATTTCTTCTTCCAAATGACAAAAGCATCATTCGCGCAGCGGCGGAAAACATTAATGAATAATTTAACAAGCGGGATGCCGGGCGGAAAAGAGAAGAAAGAAGCCATGCTGGAGGTATTGGGGCAGCTGAGTATTGATCCGTCAAGACGGGGGGAAACGTTAAGCCTGGAAGAATTTGCGGCGTTAAGCAATGCGCTTTATCCGATTTTTCATCCGTAATGGCCAACTTATAGCGTTCGAGGGTCTCGTGATTTTTAAAACCATTACAGATTTTTCCATGAAGCCTGGAGAAAGGAAGGCATCCTTTTCTTCCGGCTTTTTCACCATTTTTGAGGCAAAGCATAGGCTATAGTGTCATGCGCTAAAGCGTGAGATGGAATGTAATGGAGTTGACAACGATGGATGTGCAAATCAATTCGATAGTTGGCAGGAAATCCTACCATTGTGATATTTTATTCCGGGTGATTGATATACAGCAGCAGGGTGGGAAAAAAGTGGCCATTCTGCACGGGGAGGATTACCGGTTGATTGCCGATGCCCCGTTTGAGGACCTCGTCCAGCCGGATCCTGCGGAAAGGTCGAAAAGGACAGCTGAGTCCCGCTCGCTGGAAGAACAGTCATATGAACTGTTTAAGCAGGATATCCAATTGCTGAAAGAAAAACGGGAATATGAATCGACCAACGGCTATAAGGAAGAACTGAGTTATTTTCAGCTGCCGGGCAGGGTGCTGCACTTAGACGGGGATCCGAACTATTTGAAAAAGTGCTTGAATTTGTACGAAAAAATCGGGGTAACGGTTTATGGCATCCATTGTTATGAAAAGGAAATGCCGTATAAAATCGGGTCGCTGCTCGACCAATACCGGCCGAATGTTCTGGTGATCACAGGGCATGATGCGTATTCAAAATCAAAAGGTAAAAAAACGGATTTAAACGCTTACCGCCATTCAAAATCTTTTGTCAGGACCGTCATTGAAGCAAGAAAAAAAGTGCCGAATCTCGACCAGCTTGTTATTTTTGCAGGGGCGTGCCAATCGCATTTTGAATCGCTGATCCAAGCGGGCGCGAATTTTGCCAGTTCGCCGCTCCGTGTCAATATCCATGCGCTGGATCCGGTCTATATTGTGGCAAAAATCTGTTACACCTCATTTATGGAACAGGTTAATGTGTGGGATGTGCTCCGCAATACATTGACGGGGCAAAAAGGATTGGGCGGCATTGAAACAAAAGGAGTGCTGAGGACCGGCATGCCTTATAAACCAATTGAAGATGAATAGAACGCGGCCCGGTCCCTGGTTTCGTGAACTGCTACCACTTAGCCAACGCTAGAAATGGTGGCTTCTCAGCTCCACGACGAAAGTAATCTTTCACCTCCCTGAGTGTTACTTCCCGCCGTTTAGCGGCAGATGTCCGGTAACTTGGAGATTTTTTTCACCTGGGATGTTTTACGCATGGAAGGAATGAGCTTGGTTTTCGCATTTGATTTCTCCATAACCCCATATATCCAGTGATCAAAGAACATGTTCTATTTTAACAATGATTTGGAAATTCCAACCAAAATCCATCTCCCCCTTATCGTTGGGTTCGTCCTGCACACGATTGAAGAGGGAGACTTCTTTCAGGAAAGGTTAAAGTTGGTCCGGCTGTACCATTTTACATAATTCGATCGCATTCGGCATATACTATGTACAGCGAAAAATTGACCCGCATTTAATTAGGAAAAATGTTGACAGATCGACTTGTTCATTGATAAAATATATGTTTTATTTGACCTAATCCACATATTGTGTTACACTAGAACTTAGTGAGGTGGAGCGAAATGCCAAAAACGTTGACTGACATTAAAAAATCCTTGGATTCAAACTTGGGAAAAAGATTAATGTTGAGGGCCAATGGCGGAAGAAGAAAAACGATTGAACGTTCTGGTGTTTTGGCAGAAACTTATCCATCAGTTTTTGTCATTGAATTAGACAAAGAGGAAAATGCATTTGAGCGGGTTTCATACAGCTATGCAGATGTATTGACAGAAACAGTGCAGTTGGTTTTTATGGATAAACAGCAGGAAGGATGAATGAAACGGCAGCAGACATATGTTTGCTGTTTTCAGTTTTTATTGAAAAAAGCGGCGGCGGGCACTAGGCCTGCCGCCGCTTTCGGTTCG
>NZ_BKZR01000059.1:0-14996 GCF_008974225.1 Weizmannia acidilactici
CCGCTGAAAGAAAGGTGCACAAAAGCAAAAGGAAACCGGCAAATCCTCCATAATCCGGTGTATGAAGGAATGAAAGCAAAAGCCAAAAAAAGCCTTTGGTCTGACGAGGGCGCGCAAATCTACGCCGGAGAAGAATCGAGGTAGAAAGCGTGTTTGGTCATATCAAAGGTTCCGCAGATTTTCTTCGGAGGCTGGTCGCCATCGCCCACAACCTACTGAAGCAGGCGGAAAAGAACCGCCTGCTTCAGAAAAAAGATCCAGAAAATAAGAAAACCCGTTGAGAAAAATGAATTTCTCAACGGTTTTTCTTGTTTAAAAAAGGACTCTTGAAACAACTCCAAGAAACAACAACGATGCCCTCAAGAAGTATAAATTTAATTTATTTTCACAAAATCAGGGTGGAATCGAAAAGCTGATATCAACCATATTTACGCACAAAATAAAGCCCATATCCCCATCGATATGGATGTTTCCCATTTGATAACTCCAAGACGAAAAAGGAAGGTGTAAAGAACGTATAAAATCAATCAAAATATCCAGATTATTCCTTAACTGTATCAAAATAGCATGATCCAGTTTTCCTTATTCCTATTCTCACAATAAGGATTTTTTATTACTGCTTTTTTCTTTTGCAGTTCTATGGTAAAAGCAAAACGTATTTTTCCCTTCAGATTTTGCCTGATATAGAGCTATGTCAGCCTTTTTCAGCAATTCTTTTTCAGTATCTCCTTCTTCATAAAAGGCAATCCCAATACTGGATGTCGTTTTAAACTCTTGCCCAAACAGATTCCAAGGACTTTGGAGTGAAAATATAATTCTTTCGGCAATATTTGTTACTTGTTTTTCATTTTCTATTTTCGAAAGAAGAATGATAAATTCATCGCCCCCCCACCGTACTAAAATATCAGATTCTCTAATGCAACTTTGAACACGATTTGTAAATTGTTTAAGAAGCTCATCACCTACATCATGGCCGAATGTGTCATTGATATGTTTAAAACGATCTACATCAAGAAACAGAAGGGCTACCTTTCTTTGATAGCGTTTGGCTTCCTTGATTGATTGTTTGAGTTGTTCGCTAAAAAACCGTCGATTCGGCAAGCCGGTTAAAGTGTCATGAAAACTTAAATACTCAAGTTGCTTTTGATATTTCTTACGATCTGTAATCTCACGAGCAACAATCATCATATATTTATATTGACCGTCATCGTCATATACCGGTGTTCCATTTACATCTAACCAAACATCATATCCAGCTTTATGAGTTCTGGACACTTCAATAGAAAACGGCTTATAATTTCTAGCCATATTGGTTATAGCTTTCCTGAGGTTATCATCTATTTTACCATTGGGCTGATGAAATACTATTTTTCCCACGTATTCTTCCGGATCGTAACCAAGTACTGTCTTATGTGAAGGCGAAGCATAAGTCACAATACCATTAAGATTAACTAATTGAATGAGATCGAGAGAATTATCTGCTAATAATCTATACCTTTTTTCACTTAGGCGTAAAGCTTCCTCCACTTTTTTCCGACTAGATATTTCTCTACCAACAATCAGGAAATAAAGGAGGTGTCCGTTTTCATCATAAACGGGATTACCACCAGCTTCAGTCCATATCCATTTTCCACTAGCATGTTTTAAACGATATTCAACCCGGATACTCTCTTTGGTTGCAACCATATGATCAAATTGTTTCTTGGCCTTGAATAAATCATCCGGATGAATGAGATCAAAAGCAAGATTACCTACATAATTTTCAGGCGAAAAACCTAAAACTCTCTCGTATGACGGAGAAGCATATATCACGCTTCCGTTCTCATCAACAGCGCTTACAAGATCTGTCATATTCTCCGTAATAAGCCTGTACTCCTCTTCACTTTTACGAAAGGCTTCTTCAGCGCTTTTTCTATCAGTTATATCCGTAAAAATCGACAAAATTGCAGGGCCATCATCATAGTCAATTGAAACGCCGGTTATTTCTACATAAAAAATTGTGCCATCCTTTCTTTTTAATTGCATTTCAATAAAAGGAAGCTTCTTACCATGTTCTGCTTCCGATAATCTTCGTTTTGATAGTTCATGAAAATTTGGATGAATATATGAAAAAATAGATTTGCCTAATAAACTTTTTTCTTTGGCTGATTTTAGCGCAAATGGGTTGGCATATAGAATATTTCCATTCCTATGAACAACGATCCCCTTCGGAGACAGTTCTACTACTTTTCGATACCGTTCTTCACTTTCCTTTAAAGATCTTTCTAAGTGTTTTTGTTTTGAAATATCCATTGTTATAGTAGAAAGGGCAACCACTTTTCCGTGAGGGTCAAAAATGGGTGACATTGTTAAACTAATATCAATGATTGTCCCATCCTTTTTCAAACCTATCCAGTCAAATCTTGTAATACTTTCCCCATTTTTGACCTTATTCATCATTTTCTTAGCCTCAGCCAATTTATTTTTAGGAATAGTCATTAAAGGCTTTCCAATGACCTCTTCACGTTTCCACCCATAAATTTTTTCAAACGCCGGATTGACATCTAAGACATTCCCTTCGATGTCCAATATATCAATTGCATCAGCCGTGGAATTGAAAAAAGACAATAGCCGATTTTGCACATCTTTTAGAAACTCTTTTGTTTTACAAAGCTCGGTAATATCTTTCATGACACAACAGATCCCAACAATGTCATGATTGACTTTTAACGGTATATACTTAACCTGTAAATCAATAATACTTCCATTTTTATGACAGGCTTGTACCTTTGCTTCAGCAGGTTGACCAGTTAATACGATGTTTATTTGCTGCTGAACTTTATCTATATCACTTGGAACTGTCATTTCTTTATAAGATAATCCCAGAATATACTCCTCCGAATATCCGAACAATTGACAAACGGCCGGATTAACTTTCATTATTGTTCCATCGAGTGATAGTATGCAAATTGCATCAGGGTTATGTTCTATAATTGATTTATAGATTTCAATATGTGAATCATAATTGGACATTTCTCTTCTCCTTCTGCCGCCCAGCCAGCATTGTATGAATCTTTAGACCTGTTGTTTTGCCCTCTTGTTTTCGTCAAAATCTGCTGCTATCGCAAACAGACCGAATTTTCTAAAAAACAGATTTTTTAATTTCGGGAGACTGTTAATCGGTAAATAAATCTCTTCAACTGTATCTTGATCGGCTGTTCTTTTTATTCTTCCACCATGTTCCTGAATCATTTTGTTATTTCACATTCAAACCTGTACCTGTTCTTTTTTCTTTTGTGCTCTAAAAAGGTTCAACTATCTTTTTAAGGCATTCTTCACTAATACCGCTACCTTGTTCTAATCCCAAGGCCTTCTGAACCGGTAATCGTACTGATTATTTTTGATAAGCCCACCTTTTGGCATGACTTCAACTACATTTTGAAGAAAGTAGATAATAGTTATAAATCACAATAAATAAGGGGTAAATTTCCATCTATGATCTCAATATTCTTTAATACCGCTTGTGACTTGAGTAAGGTATAACGCCTTTTATCAGCACTTTAATATTTGTCAATGGCAATGTGGCTTTGTAAGAGCTAAAAATTCCTTTATTATTTTTCAACTCGTTTAATCTCTAACAACATTATTTATATAGGTTGGTTTTATTTCTTCTTGTTATTTGCAAGAAACCTTTATCGAAGTAAGCAAATTTCATGTGCTGCACATGCAGTCAATTGCCAACAACAGATAGCTTTTCTGACCTTCGCATAAGTTCTTCTAATCTTTTTTCTCGGATATATCACAGCCAACAACAATCTGCTCTACGTTGCCACTTTTTCCAACTACCGGGGTACCCTGGGCCTCTATATAAATCCATTCCCCTGAAACATTTTTACATCGGAACCCGGCTTGAAAGAGAGAGTTTTTTGAAATCATGTTACGAAACTGGGTTTTAACATATTCCTTATCTTCCGGATGAATTAAACTGAATACCGATCTTCCTACGTAGGATTGATAGGAATGCCCAAAAATTCTTTCATGCGATGGGGAGAAGTATTGTACATTACCATCTGCATCCCAAACCTCAATCAAGTCTGACATGTTATCTGCAATATGACGATCATTCAATTCACTCTGTCTAGGAGCTTTCTCAAATTTCCTACGCTCTGTTATATCTACACATGACGCAATAACCTCGATCACTTCCCCTCTTCTTTTAACAGGACGTAGAGTAGCCAAGTAAGCGCCCCCGTTAAATTCAACTTCGTAAGTTACATGATTTTCACCTTCCCAAGCCCGCCGGTAATATTGGGTTATTCTTTTCGCCTCTTCAACAGGTTGGAAATCCTTTAGTTCCCGTCCAATAATTTGCTCCGGAACAAGCCCAATTTTATAAAGTAATTTACCATTGCAGAAAGTATGAATAAATCTTCCATTTTCATTTATAAATTTAAAGGTCATTCCTGGTTGTAACCGAAGAGTATCTAATAATTCTTGTCGGGCAATTTTCAAATCCTCATCCAAATATTTTTGATTTTTCAAATCCTTAGGTATACCATTCTTACCCACAATTTGTTCCAATTCTTCAATCTTGTTAACAAACTCCTTTGTTGGTAAAGGTTTGCTAAATAAATAGCCTTGTCCGATATCGCATAAATTTTTTTGGAGAAAAATAAGTTGCTCAACTTTTTCTACTCCTTCAGCGACTACTTCAAGTTTTAATTGATGTGCCATTGCTATGACAGTTTTGACAATAACTGCATCATTTTCATCATTTGTGCAGTTACGGACAAATGACTGATCAATTTTCAAAGTGTCAAATGGTGCTTCTTTTAAATAATGCAGTGAGCTAAAACCAGTTCCGAAATCGTCCAAGCTTATTTTTAACCCCAACTGTTTTAGTTCGTGTAGTACTTTAAGGATATACTCACTATCAGCCATTACACTCTCTGTTATCTCAATTTCAAGGTATTTTGAGTTAAGCCCGGTTTCTTCTAAAACTTCCCTTACCATCTCCACCAGGTTAGGTTGATATAACTGCCTTACAGACATATTTACTGACATTTCAAAAGGAGCAATGGCTGTATCTTGCCATATTATTGCCTGCTTACAAGCTGTACGCAATACCCATTCACCTATTTGTACAATAAGCCCGGTTTCTTCTGCCAAAGGAATAAATTTATCAGGTGGGATAAGCCCTTTCTCTGGATGGAACCACCGTATTAAAGCTTCAACACCTTTTATTTTTCCAGAATTTAGATTGATTTTTGGCTGGTAATAAAGTTGAAACTCGTTGCGTTCCAATGCTTTTCGGAGATCGGTTTCTAATTCAAGTCTTTCGTATCCTACATCTTGTTTGCATTCATCCCAAAATTGATAACTGTCTTTTCCATTTAATCCTAATCCTTGTGTAGATGTTTCTGGTTTTTTGAATAATCTTTCCATGATTATACCTTCTTTTGAATACAAATTAATCCCGAGGCTTGATATAATATATTACATTATCCTTAAAACGGAAAGGATGAATGATGAATGAATGAATGAATCTTAAATTTTACCTTTTCCAATAATCAGGAATTAAATATACTCATGTCGGTTCTTCAATATTTTTCTGATAATAATTGAATGAAAATTCTTTGACTTTATCCAGGTAATCTGCTGATATAATAGAAGATGTTGAGATTAATAATTATTTTTCTGATTATCCTAACACTTCGCTATTGTTTTTAAAGCTGAGTACATACAATGCTGATTTTGTAAAGATCAGGCCATTCTCCCCTGTCGACGGCTAATTTCAATTTTATTTAATAATACGGCAAATTTTTGTTGTTCCTTTAAGTCACTATTCTCAAACTTAATGCCATATAATAGACGGCCATTAATTTCCTCTTGCTTGCGTACTATGATTCCTTTGAGGGAAAACTTCTCACTTTTAAAGTTAAATTGAATTTGCACAACGATTTTCTTTCTAATAGGAAAATCAATATTGCACAACACCCCTAATCCTGTCCTGCTTATATCTTTTATAGTCCCTTTTACCCATTTACTTCTTATTTTTTCCAGAGACTGATCTCCCACTTCTAATACTTCAAAAGTACATGGCAGATCAATTAAAAAGTTAAGACGAGGTGCATCCCTCTGTTCCATTCCTTTTAACTCTTTTTCCAAATTATTCAAAGATCTTGATAACGCCTTTATCTTCTTATCCCTTTGTTCAACTTGCTTAGTATAGTATAAAACGATTAACAAAATCATCATGATGTTCAAAATAACTACAGTAATCAGGGCAGCTAAGTTCATGAGATTTCCCCCCCCTTAATGTTTAAAAACCCAAAAACAAGTTAGTTATCCCGTTTCTTATGCTAAGGAAAAAATGATAGGTTTACCATTCAATGATAGTTAAATCATTTATTATTTATAATTCTAACATTACTTTTTTCCTGAAATATGTGGCAAACCGCCACATACTCATATTTGTAAAGCGTATATGTATATTCAATTAGTAAAATTAATATGTATTATATGTTCATTATTTCTACTAAATTTTTATGCCAAAATGTGTATGCAGTTAACAAAGATACAGCCTTGCAAAAGCGCTTTAACAGGTATGAAGTAAGGATCTTGAAAGATGAATACCGGGAAGAGTTTGAGAGCCTATGTTATACAGAAAGGCTGTGCATAAAATTGCAAAACTAAATACAGTAAATTGCAATGAAAAATACATAACCCAAAATCGATTTGACATGGATCCTCTACGGGCATGATTACGATCTTTAAAAGCCAAACCCAACAAGGAATCTGGCTCTGCACAGCCCAAGGAATATGGTGCTTTAATCTGTTAAATTGAAGGAGATTACTTTATCTAACGGAAAAACACTAATTTAGAGAAACGACCCAAATCATCACGGCCCATACTTACTTTAGACCTAGAAAACGTGTCTAATTGTAACGTTAACTTAAAGCAAATTTGATTAAAATATATTAAGAAATTCCTTTAATTAATAATATATCAATTTTTATTAATATAAAAATATTTCTGTTAAGATACACTACCATAATATTTAACATTATTACCATTATTATCCAATAGTTAATTAGTAGATGCTATGATTAAATCAAAATATAACCGTCAGTTATTTATTAGTAACATGATAATCAGCTATTAGAAATTTTTACATATAAATTGCAAGGTGGGGGCTTGATGAGGGATTGGTTGAAACAACTTCGTAAATCAAAAAAATTAACTCAAGAACAAGTTGCTTCCTGCTCTTTTATAGACAGATCATATTATTCTCAAATAGAAAACGGGAAGCGGAATCCAAGCCCGGATGTTGCTATAAACATTGCTAAAGTATTGGATTTTAATCCATTGTGTTTCTTTAAAGATGAACTTGCATTTTCTAATAAGATAGATGGAGGGGCTCATTTGTTTAAAAATGATGCTTTCGATTATAATATTTTTTGTTTTTTTAGAGACACAGAACAGATAAGATTGATATTTTTTTATGACAAAATTGAGGACTATTATATTCATGTTTTAGCTTATCTTTACGCTGCAATTCAGAAAAACAGGCATTGTGTAATATTTGATCACCAGGAATATTTTTCCATATACAAAAAGTCTTTAGAATCTCTTTGTGATGTAGAAAAAGCAATAAAATATACTCATTATATTGATATAAAAAATATTGAAAATCCCGATATATTATTTCATGAAATCAATAATAAACTTCGAAATTTGTTAACTCATCTTGGTAATCATGAGGCCACAATATCTGTTTGGGTCCATAAAGATAACACAAGCCAATATGTACTAGGGAAAAGATTGCAGAAATTAGGCATAAACAATATGAAGACTTTATTTGTACAAGCATATAACGCATGGTCAGTGTCTGCAGGAGAGCATACTAAGCTGATGAAAGAATATCCTTTTTTAATGACCGATGGAGAAATATTTTCCTCGCCATTTTACAACGGAAGAAAAGATTATTGATTATTCAGTGTATCCGTCTCTTCATCTTCAAGTAGATATTTAATTTATCGTATATAAGTATATCAAAGCGTATTTATCCAAGTTGGACACTTACAATATGGTCAATTTCAGTAACATGAATTTGGAAGCGGTAATTTTATGACAGTATAAGGAGCCCATAAAACTAGACACGAAATGAGGAGATGTTAAAGTAAGTTTATGAAAAAAACAATGCACATCTGCATTCAAGTCCCAAATCGTGCTAGAAGTTCTAATGTAAACAGTCATTTTCACTTTATATCCGTAAAAAAGGCCGGTATTATTTCAAATTATTCCAGACACATAAGCGATCTCCACTGATATAATGTGATTAACATTTTGCACAATATATCAGGGGATTTTATATGTTCATTATCCATTATTTCGGATTAGACTTATCTGACATGGATCCACAGCTTTTTTGCCGATTCAGGGGATGGATTTGGAATGTAGGAAGAGACGTGCATTATTTGACGAAGATCCGAAATTTTGGTAAATCGCCTTACCTCCGAAAATCGTTCAACGTATGTATTATCCTCCATCCGTATGAAGTTTATAAAGTTAGAATCCAGAAAGAAGAATATTTTTCGATTCCTGAAGCTCCTTGATGGGAGCTTTTTCTCTTGGTTTTTCGCTGAAATAATTTGAAAAAAGTTTCCGTATTCCCAAATAACGGAAACAAAATAAGCGCATTATTCCGAAAATGTACCTGAATTAATTTGAAAAAGGGTACTCGGAATAATGTTATCGTTTACAGGAATAGACAGCTTCCCTTTTAAATCAAAATTCACCTCTGTTTTCTTAGGATTACTCTCCGTCCTCCTTCATCTGCTTATTAATTCCGACCAAAACATCTAAATCAACGGTTATCTCAAAGGAATTTTGATTAATCAATAGTTCTGCATATTCTCTCTTTGAATTCCAGGCAAGTGGAGACATTTGAACTAAATTCGTTCGTTCTGCCTTGCTTAGTTCTTTCGTATACCTAAGATTAAAACGGTTGACTAAATGGAAATGCTTTGTAAAAAGGGAAACTGTCTCATCATTGCTATAAACTTTCTTTTCTGTATCCGTAAAAAGTGCTTCTGGAAGTGGATTCCCTTTTACCGTCCTTGTTAATAATGAATTATTTTCCCAAAACCAACCGCTAATATACCACGATCATTTCCCCTTTGTATTTGGTTATTGAATTTTGATCCACTCCACGAATCATTGTAAGCCACTTCTGACTTTAATATTACGGTTCCTCTTTCTGGACTAATCTTTTTTTAATATATGGGATAATCCTATTTGACGAAAATAACTTCTCCAATCTTCGACTTCTCTAAACTGTTCCTCAACCGTTACAAAGACCTGAACTTCGGTACCAAATAATTTTTTATAGTACTTTTTGATTCCGCGACAATCCGATAAGTATTCATTTGCTGCGGCCTTACTCATTCCATCCTTCATGCCAATTACGAAAAAGGGGATTCATCGTTATAGTATAGCAGGGCTTTGTCACCAAAATAGACATTATATAACTCCGGAACATTCTTTTCCATCGCTACTTCTAATACCACTAATTTACTCAAAAAAGCACTCCTTTGTTCGTCTTTTCCGATGTTCAAGGTTACGCTTACTCAGGTTGGGGCCTGGCGAGATCCCTGCAATTCCCATTTCCCTCATATGCGCTGGACAGCCTTTCTGTTAATGACCAGGCCCTCGGCATTCAACACGGCCGTAATGCGCCTGGAACCGTAGAAAGGATATTGGGTATATATCTCATCAATCCGGTGCTTGATGTACACCTCTTCAGGAGAGGGGGCGACAGGCTTATAGTATAGGCTTGAACGGTTAAGACTAAGCAGTTCGGCCTGTACAGTTATCGGCAGTTCTGCGTTTTCCCAGTCGATTATTTCAATACGTTCTGCCATACTCCTTCATTCCAGATTTTTTTAAGCCACGACAACTGCGTGGTAAGGCGGCCGACTTCTGCATAAAGATTTTCAATCGTCTGTTCGTATTCGGCTTTCATATTATCGATTTTTTGTTATCTTTTTCCAAAAATTTTAGGCATTTGTTCGAGAAACGCATTCCTCCATTGGCGAACTTTATTGACATGGATCCCATGATCTGAAGCAATCTCGCTCATCTTCTTTTAGGACTTCTAGCACAATTTAAGTCTTGAATTCTGGTGTATATTTTTCCTCATAAACCTACTTTAACAGCTCCTCTCTTTACCTGGATAAGGGGCAATCCCAAAATCCTTTAAAAGGCTGAGAATATATGATGATCGCTAATTCCTGAGACTCCTGCGGGAAACGCGAGCAAGAAGAGACCCGGTGTGCTTGAGGGACGAGCGAGGAGGCTCGCGACGCGTACGGAAAGAGAGTAAATTTCGCGATCGTCAAAAAGGGGTACCCATATGCCCGGTTTAACAGCTTTTGGGATTGCCCTTATCAAGGGAAGCAAGAAAAGCGCGGTAGCCAAAAGTGTACAAAAAGAGTACCTGGATACCAGGAAAATTAACTTTGTAGAGAAAAACTTGATACATACGATACAAGCAAAATACTTGACAAAATTATTTAATTATGCTATAATTTATAATTTTATATTTTATGATATAATAAGACTCTCCTGGCCAGGGGAATCTTATTTTTGTTCATGCGGGAGGATAATTGTATGAAGCAAAATGAGTCCAGTCTAACTTCCTTAATATCAGCTTTTTGCAGAGCTTATCATAGTAAATATGATACACCAAAAATCTTTGATGACTATATCGCTAAAGATTTAATAACACAAAAAGAGTTTAATGACATTAAAATGAATTTGGTTCAAGGGATAGAATTCTTCAACAAAGAAAAAGTTCAACTATTCAATGGAAATACAGATAAAATATTAAAATGGATTACACAGATTCAACTTTCTCCAACCCCTATAGCACGGGCTGCATTTTGCGAGAAAGTATTGCTTCACGAAATCGATTTAGGATTGAAACAATATGTAATACTCGGAGCTGGATTGGATACTTTTTGTTTTCGTCATCCAGAATTGAAAAATGTCATAAAAATATTTGAAATTGATCATCCAGCAACACAAGCGTTTAAGAAGAAACAATTATCAAACGCTCACTTGGAAATACCACACAATCTTCATTTTGTTTCGATGGACTTCACCAAGGCATTTACTTACCAAAAACTGATGAATGCAGGATTTGAAAATAAGAAAACATTCTTTAGTCTTTTGGGAGTTTCTTATTATTTAACGAAAGAAGAAAATGCAAGATTGTTGGAGAATTTGTTCGCTGAAGTTCCTATAGGTAGTTCCATCGTTTTTGATTACGCAGATGAAACACTATTTGATGTGAAAGGAAAATCAGATAGAGTTGAAAACATGGTAAAAATGGCCTTGGCAAGTGGTGAACCAATGAAGTCATGCTTTTCTTATAATGAAGTTGAGAATATGTTAGAAAAAGCAGGATTACTTATTTATGAACATTTATCACCAAGCGAAATTGATGAAACTTACTTTTCCAACCGAAACGACTACCTTTCAGCCTTTGAAACGATTCATTATATACATGCCATAAAGAAATAACCTACCGTAAATTGCCATCCAATTACTCTCTAGAGTCTGGATGGCTTTTTATTAATTACCTGTAACTTTAGGTTTCGACCCTGACTCCACCTTCATACCTTACTTTCCTTACTCCTCCCCCTCTTCTTTCCCTTATGGCAATGGAACTTAGTTAGTCCCCAAAGCAGCAGATTTTTATCTAAAATTAGGATATTGGGTTGTATAGAATATTGTGATATTGTAAAATATTTCTTCTCCGAACAAAGGCAAAAATCAAAAGAAAAACAGGAATATTGCTCTTTCGGGTTCGTATTACAGCACATCTACATTATATTTCTCTCTCTCCTCTTAACACCTTTATTCCATATTATGGAGGGAATATTACAAACTTAACTTTAAATCTTTTCTCTACTATGTTCATTCCAAATAAACTTTTCCCAAATTGCTCCCTCCACCCCGCATTCCACCGTCGGATTCAAAATAAAGTTTTACGACCAAACCCCCATTTTCACCGATTTTTGATTCAAAAATGGACGTTTTTCCGCCTGTTTTTCCCCCATTTTTTCACCGTTTTTTCGCATTTAAAATAAACAATTCAGAAAATGTTAATTGATGTTGCGTTTTTTTATACATTGATACGGCCTTCAAGTACAAGGTTTTTGGCGCATTAACCATAAAATCCTTACACCTTTTATTTGACAAAAGAAGCCAAAATTCTTGTCTGGTCTGAGTATTTGCTTATTCAGCAGGCCCTAATTATATAGTCATTTTGAGTATTCTTCGTGTTAATTCTATAAAAGATATTAAGGGAACTGTCATTTGTTTATCCTTATGCCATGCAATTTGAGTGATAAGAGGAAAGTTAGACTGTTCCCATTTAAGTTCTTTTATTGTCCCATCCTTAATGTCCTGCTCTACTACCATGCCCGGCAATATAGCTATGCCGAGTCCGGCAATTACACATTGCTTAATCGCTTCTATACTGACAAATTCAATTTTATTACTGGGATACACATTGGATTCTCGCAAGTAATCTTCAAATATTTTGCGATATGAACATCCTTGCTCAGTAAGAAGAAGAGTCTCATATTCCAAGTCTTTGGCAAAAATTAGTTCCTTATTTACTAAGGGATGATCGGGTGAGGCAACTAATTTCAGTTCATCCTTAACAAGCGGTTCTTTTATTAAAGAATCTTCCGGTTTAACTACATCCATAATGAAAGCTACATCAAGATTACCACTTTGCAGTTGCTCTTTGACCATTTCGTTTGAATGAGCAGGTTTAAAAATTAGTTTAACATTGGGTAACTGATTTTTAAATTCCTTTAGAATAGGGGGAAGGCGGTATGTGCACTGGCTTTCTTGTGCTCCAATTTTCAGGACCCCCGTTGGCTCTGTAAACCCACTAATAACCAATTTTGCTTCATCTGCAAGTGAAATCATTTTGTCAGCATATACTTTAAATTTACGTCCAGATTCTGTTAAATATATTTTCTTTCCCAGACGTTCAAACAGTTGCGTATCCAGTTCTTTTTCAAGGGATTGAATCTGGGCAGTCACACTGGATTGAGCATATTTTAACAGCTTTGCAGTTTTCGTGAAGTTCAAATTTTCTGCAGCGGTTCTAAATGTAATCAATTGTTTAACATCCAATTTTCTCACTTACCTAATCGTTATTTTCGATTAATATAATAGAAATAATCATCTTTTATGATTTGTAAATTAATTATAAAATATTAATAACTAAACAGCAAGTTATAGGTAGGAGTGAATAAAAGATGACAATTGCTGTTATTTATGGAGGAACCCGTGAAAATGGTAATACCGAAATCCTAACTGAGCGGGCAATTCAAGATATTCCTGTGGAAAAGATATATTTAAAAGATTATAAAATCCAGCCCATAAAAGATCAACGCCATACAGAAAATGGATTTCAGGAAATCAATGATGATTATAATTTCATTATTGAACGCATTCTTCATCATGATTTGCTTATATTTTCCACACCTATTTATTGGTATAGCATGACTGGAACAATGAAGGTATTTATTGATAGGTGGTCACAAACATTAAAAGATCCGAAATATCCTGACTTCAAAATAGCTATGTCTTCCAAAAAGGCATATGTAATTGCAGTTGGTGGAGACGAACCTTTTTTAAAAGGGCTTCCCCTTATTCAACAGTTTCAATACATTTTTAATTTTTTAGGAGTTTCCTTTGAGGGATACGTACTCGGCAGAGGAAACAAACCCGGTGAGATTTTCCAAGATCGGATAGCGTTAACTGCTGCTTCTCAAATCCAAAAAATATTAATAAGTCAAGTACAGTCAAATTAGTTGCGGATTGATTTTTTAACATGTAAGATTAAAAGTTTCAACAATTTTTCTTTTAGAAATCATTTATTCATTGAGAATAGGTAAGAACATGGCAGGGCAAATTGGAATTTAGTTACGGATAATTATTATAAAGCATAGGAGTAATACAATGAACGCACTCATTTTTGAAGAATTTGGCGGACCAGATGTCTTGCAATATAAAGATATTCCGGATCCTATCATTAATGAAAATGAAATTTTGGTTAGAACGAAGGCAATTGGGTTAAATTTTGCTGACATATACATGTGAATTTCCACATAATTTCAGATTGTGATTTTCAAATTATTCCAGATGTATAATATTCAATATTCAATACACGGCTTGATATGGAGTGGTGGGCATGGTAGGCTAGTTAGCTTTGACGATTTTCTTTTTTCTCCTAGCCCCATCGCCATCAAGCCATGCCCACAGAGGCTCCATGTCAAGCCACCAAAGGGCATCATTATTCGTAATATACAGTGCATATGTTTAATTTTTCGTAAAAAATCTGGAGATGAAAAAAACCGACTGTTTTTTGCCGAAATAATGTGCCCGTTTACAATATACAAAAGAAAAGGAAACTATCATTTAGAAGGTATGCCTCCTTACATATTGGGTTATGAAGGTGCAGGTATAGTTGAACAGGTCGTTGACGCTGTTACAAACTTTAAAATTGAGGAAAGAGTCGGATTTGCTGATGTGTCATTTGCCAATGCCGAACTGGTTGCAGTACCTAAAGAAAAGGCGATACCATTACCGGAAAATACATCCTTTGAAACAGCCGCCTCTATTTTATTGCAAGGCTTAACAGCTCAGTATCTGACAAAGGATAATTATGCAATTAAAGCCGGAAACTGCATTCTCATTCATGCTGCAGCCGGCGGAGTAGGCCAAAATTTGGTTCAGATTTGTAAGCACCTGGGAGGAAAAGTGATTGGCCTCACCTCTTCAATTGAAAAAGCAAGATTTGTTCTTTCTCTCGGAGCAGAACATGTATTTTTATATAAAGAAAATCGGAAAATCCCGGGTCAAAGATTGGCATCAAGGCTTGATTCAGTGCCTGTTGGATGAGTCGGTCCATCACGGTAGGAAT
>NZ_BKZR01000060.1:0-14815 GCF_008974225.1 Weizmannia acidilactici
ATTCATCCATGCCAGTTTACGTTTCAGCGGCCGGAAATGTTTCAGTTTTCCCGCACTATCTTATTCAAATTTTCTTCTTTAAATCTTAACATTTTCTTGTTTTCTTTTTAAAACTTTTATAGTAATATGATATCAAATATGAATCACGTTCCTTTTTAACGTACCTTTAAGCAAAACAGGGAAGGCAAATGGTGCGCCACCAGCGGTTTTCTTGGCTGGTTCTAGTGGGTTCGATTCCCACCCCGAAATTTTTTACGCAACTTTAAAAAATTTCGAGGGTGGGATATTCCATATAGGACTGCACTACCCTCGGACAGGAGGGATGAAAAATGCTCAAGAAACGCGATTGTTCATGGCAGGAATGCTGTGCTTTGTATGAATTGATGGTGCACCCGGATGTCTTTTCTTTCGTGCGCCAGAAATGCTATTCACAAGATGAGTTCCTTTTTATGACAAAACAGATGATTGAAGCGGAAGAGCGTGGCGAACTTGTTTCCAGGACAATTCTTGATGAGTGGGAAAACCCGATTGGCGTCATCACCCTTTTCGATATTGAAAACAGGGCGGGGTTTTTGGGAACTTGGCTCGGCAAGCCTTACCACGGCAAAGGATATAACCAGCCGGCAAAGAAGGCATTTTTCGAAGAACTGTTTTACGAATTGGGCATTGAAAGGATTTACATGAAAATCCGCAAAGAAAATATCCGCTCGATCAAAGCCGCGGAGAAACTGCCCTATGCCATTAAAGTAAATGAATCGCGCAAAGAAATATTTGATCATGTAAATAGCGGCGGGACCGTTTATGATTTGTACGAGATTTCAAAAGATCTTTATTCCCTGCATTTCATGAGGCAGGATAACCTTCAGGACGATTCGTGTTTGCATGCTTAATTTCCCCAACTTGATGCCTTCACACAAGAAAATTCGAAATGAATCCGTTCATTCCCATATTTCTTTGTATTGACGAAAAAGCCTGCCAGTACGGCGGGTTTTTTCTTATTTTACCAAATGGTTATGTTATAATTTTTTGGAGTCCGTGTAGAAACCGTGGAGGTATTACATCATGAAACAAACGTTTACGGTTAAAGAAAAAATCGTGCAGCTATGGAAGCTGTTCCTGCCAATTCTTATCACACAGCTCGCCATGCTGCTCATGAATTTTTTTGATACGACAATGTCCGGCCACTTTTCCAAAGCCGATTTGGCCGGTGTCGCGATCGGGTCTTCCCTTTGGTTTCCCATTTCAACCGGATTGGGCACCATTTTGCAGGCTGTGACCCCGATTACCGCCCATTTGATCGGAAGCAAAAAAACGGAAGAAATTCCCTTTACGCTCATCCAAAGCATTTATGCCTCCGCCAGCATGGCTGTCTTTGTCATTGCTTGCGGCGCGATTGTACTCGATCCGGTTTTGGGGCGGATGAATTTGGAGCCGCATGTTGAAACGGTCGCGCGCCATTTTTTATGGGCGCTGTCCTGCGGGCTCATTCCGCTGTTCTGTTATCAAGTATGCCGCTCGCTGATAGATGCAACCGGCCTGACAAAAATTTCAATGTTAATTACCCTTTTATCCTTGCCAATCAATATCGCGTTTAATTACTTGTTTATTTTCGGCCACGCCGGTTTTCCGCGTCTCGGCGGCGCTGGTGCGGGTGTCGCGGGCGCCATTACATACTGGATCATTTTTGTCATCGCGGTCATCGTGCTCCGGAAACTGCCGCGATTTGGGGACATGGACCTTTTCCGCTCTTTTTACCCGGTTTCTTTCCGGAAATGGAAGGAGTTGTTTTCGCTTGGCATCCCAATGGGCTTATCGACCTTTTTTGAATCGAGCATTTTTTCGGTTGTGACGCTATTTATGAGCAAATTCGGCACGGATACAATCGCCTCCCATCAGGCGGCGATGAATTTTGAATCGCTTTTGTACATGCTTCCACTCAGCATTTCACTGGCGATGATCATCCTCGTCGGTTTTGAAGCGGGAGCCGGCAGATTCAGGGATGCACGCACATACAGCACAATCGGAATAATAACAGCGATCATCATGGCCACCATGACCGGATTTTTGCTCTATCTCTTTCATAAAGAAGTTGCCGCCTTTTACAGCGATGATCCGGACGTGATCCGTTTAACCGGCCATTTTCTTTTGTATGCCATATTTTTCCAATGGTCAGATGCGGTTCAGGCTCCTGTGCAGGGGGCGCTAAGGGGATATAAGGATGTCCGGATTACGACCGTCATGACATTTGTTTCCTACTGGGTAATCGGCCTTCCGCTCGGGTTTCTCCTTAACGCCGTAACCAGCCTCGGCCCATTTGCTTATTGGATTGGCCTAATCAGCGGCCTGGCTGCCGGGGCTGTTGCGCTTTTAAGCCGCCTCTTTTTTTTGCAGCGCAAATACATGGGCACCAATAAGAAAGCTGTGTGAGGAGTTTTTCAAAAGCGGGAAACGGTTTTTCTTCCCCATTTTCTCCCATTTGATTTTCCTAGCAAAATGGCAGCTCGTGCTTTGGTTAAAGGCTGCTTTTTCACTTTTTAATATGTACCGGCCATCATGCAATAAACGTACCGCGATCTTGCCAGCTCCCCGGCAAAACGGATCAGCTGTTTAGCGACCCCTTGTTTCTTTCATGCACATCAACAACAAACCTGTGGAAAGTAAACGGCTTTTCCAACGGATTTGCGGTAAACATCTGGCTCATTTTGGTCAATCGTGATCGAACCGGTTGTTTTTCCTTCTTCGTTTTCCGCCCCATATAACGCACCGTTTTTGAGGTCTGCTTCAAAACACTCTTTTTGCGGTCAGGTTCCATCTCACTGCTCGTTGTTTTTTCGCGCATCGCCGTATCCCGGACGATATTCAGGATCTGATCTAAATCGCGGTTGGCAGCTTTTCGACTCTTCATGTACATCACCTTTTTCCTTCATTTATAAAGGGGCCTGGTGCAAAATTGGAAATAGGAAAAAAGCAGCCCCAAAAAGGGAGCTGCTTCATCCATTTATTATTTTCCAATGAATTCCTGTGTCCAGTAATGGCCGTTTTCAACATAGCCGACACCGATATGCGTATAGTTTTTATTTAAGATGTTTGCCCTATGGCCTTCGCTGTTCATCCAGGCGTTCATCACATCCTGCGGCGTCTGTTGGCCCATTGCGATGTTTTCCCCGGCATATTTGTAAGTAATGCCGAATTGTTTCATCATCTCAAAAGGTGTGCCGTAAGTCGGGCTTGTATGGTCAAAATATTTATTTGTCATCATATCATTCGATTTTACGCGCGCCATTTTGCTGAGCGCTGTGTCCACTTGCAGCGCTGGAAGGCCGTTTTTCGCCCGTTCCTGGTTCACGAGGTCCACCACTTGTTTTTCATAAGCATTCAATGTGTAGGATGCTTGGGGAGCCTGTGTGCTGCCTGATGTTGTACCTGAATTTGTTGTTGTTTTGTTTGCGGTAGTTTGGTTTGTTACTTTGTTTGTTGTTGCAGTTGTTTTGTTTGGCGTTGTATTGTTTGCGGACGGAGCCGTTGTTACGTTTTTAAACCTCCAATTCAAATGATGCTGCTTTAACCAATTCTCTAATTCTTGAATGCTGTTAAACTTATATTGATACGTGACGGCAGTAGTTTTCGTACTGCAGTTAGCTGTTTGGTTTGATGCTGCATCCGCTTTTCCGACGAATGGGGATGCCATTAATGCAAGCGCTGCTGCTGTCGATAGGATTGTCTTTTTCATCACTGTTTCCTCCCTGATGTTCATCGTAAAGTTGTTCTCTCTCTCACAACTAGAATGATAACATATGATTTTTGTAATATTTCTGGGAGAAAATAGAACAGGCTACCTAAGCGGTATGCCTTGCCCTTTTGAAAATGGCCGATGCAGCCGTCTCAACGGTTTTACCGGCACCAGCAGCGTTTCCTATTATTTCACACATTGGCATCCGGTGATACGATATCCATAAAATACCAGAAAATCGTACTTGACACTTTTAAAAACCCACCTCGTTTGTTACAAATTTTTCGCAAATATTGCTGGTTGCAACAACATTTTCATATTTGGCCGCTGCAAAAAAAACTGTATATCCGGAGAAAAACGGGAAAAAATAAGTAAATCATTTGAACTGGATGGTGAATGGGATGCAGGGCCCGTGTTGCTGCCCCAATTGCAAGACAAACCGGACGCGTTTTAATATCATTAAGCAAGTGGCCGAAGCTGTAAAAATGGATCCGGGAACGGGGGAGATTACCGAACATCTGGAAAATGCGTAAGCGTATCCGTTCCATTTGGCATACCACGGACCGGATTACCGGATCCAATGCGCCGTCTGCGGGTTGATCGAAGACGAACACACGTTTTTAAAATTTGGCGAACATAGATAGGGGCTTTCCCAAAAGTCCTTTTTAAGCAGAATTTTTTCTCAAATAGTCTTTATAAAGCTTTGTCAGGACCGTTAGAGCAAAATAAAATTCCTGAAACGGTCCTGACAAAGCTCCTCAGAACCCATTCTTAGGAAAAATTCTCCTCTAACTTTTCTGATGAAGCCAAATGTGTATATTTTCACATTAATGCATTTCGTTCAGATGGTCTTCAAGCTTTTTAAACAGCTTGTAAAGCGTCTCCCTTTCTTCATTGGTAAAGATGTCCAGCTTTTCTTTCAAAAACTCGCATTTTCTTGCTGTCAGCAGCTCGATCAAAGCTTTACCCTTTTCCGTTAATATTAAATCTACGACGCGCCTGTCTTTGTTGGAACGTTTTCGTTCAATCAGCCCTTTTTCCACAAGGGAATCCGTAACGGATGTGATATGGCTGGCGGAAACCTGAAGCGCTTTCGATAAATCGGACGAACGCATCGGGGATTTCATCAAAAATTTCAACACCATATACTCATTGATGGTCACATACTCTTTTAATAAACGATGCATTTCGTCTTTAATTTTACGGTAAACTTTGCGAAATATAAATTCCAAGTCTATTGATTCTATCGTCTCCAAAAGTCCCATTCCTTTCCTTCCATATGGGATTAAGCCTTTATTACCTGATTTTATTATACCATTTTTTAATCCATTATTTGCATAAAAAAGCCGGAAGAAAAGTCTTCTCCCGGCTTTGCCAACTATTTTTCGTTTTTCAAGACGTCTTCCGCCTTTTTCAGCTGCGTGTCGTTTTTCGTAATCAAATCGCTGATCTTAGACATTAATTTCGTTGTCGTTTCGCCTTTTATTACGCCGGTCTGCTTCAAATGCTCATCCGTTTGGAAAGCTACTACAGCCGCTTTTGTATTTTCGTCGAAGTAGCCGTCAACCCTCCCCGGATGATACCCCAGCGTTTTCAGCATTTTTTCCACCGTTTTCACGTCGTTGGATACCGAGTACAGTTTCATTTCTGTATCGGAACTGATCACAGGCAAGTTTGCATAATCCGGAAGCGCCACTTTGTAATCCGGTTGGATCCCTTTTTTGTGGATCCAGTTGCCATTTGGCGTCAGCCATTTTTGCACGGTGAATTTTAAATTCGACCCATCGCTGAAATCCGTTGCAGTCTGAACCGTGCCTTTTCCGAATGATTTCTCGCCCACAAGCGGGATACCAGCCGATTCATGCAGCGCACTGGCCAGTATTTCGGATGCGCTCGCGCTTCCGCCGTCGATCAACACAACCGTCGGGACAGTGATTTTAGTTCCGTCCTCTGCAACGTACTTCTGCCGGGTTCCATTCCGGTCTTCCGTTTGCAGGATTGTCTTCCCTTCCGGCACAAACAGATTGGAGATCTTAATCGCCTGGTCAAGCAAGCCGCCCGGGTTTTGCCGCACATCAATAATCAGCGACTTCATACCCTGCTTTTTCATTTTATTAATGGCGCTGGTGAATTCCTTATAAGTGCCGTCAGAGAACGTCGTAATTTGGATATGGGCAACCCCGTTTTTGAGCATCTTCGGATAGACGGTGTTGACAGGGATTGTATCGCGCGTAATCGTTACTTTCGATTCGTCTTTGGAACCGGCACGTTGAATCGTAAGCGTGACTTTTGACCCTTTTTTGCCCCTGATCAACATGACTGCCTCATTGGCGCTCATGCCGTGGACGCTTTTGCCGTTTACCGCAAGAATTTTATCATTCGGCTTCAAACCGGCTTTTTCAGCCGGGGATCCTTTGATCGGGGAAACGATCACAATATACCCATCTTTCTCCTCAACTTCCGCTCCGATGCCTTCGAATGACGAAGAAATCGTATCATGGAATTCCGAAGCTTCATCTTTTGTCATGTAGTCTGAATAAGGGTCGTTCAGCGCTTCAACCATGCCGTTAATGGCGCCGTCAATCAGCGTTTTCGATTTCACTTTTGTGTAATATTTTGATTTGATGCTGTCATATGCTTTATACAGTTTATTGAATTCCGGCCTGCTTTCCGTCGTGACGTTCACCGCTTTTTTGTCCCCAAGCGCAAATGCCGCTGTTGTAATACCGGCCGTTAAAAAGACCACGAGAAACAAGAGCATAACAAACTTGAATTTTTTCATACGAATATATCCGTTTTGCTCTTCCTGCCGGGATTCGGTCTCTTTCTTTTCATTATCCAAAGGCTTCACCACTTTCATGCCGTTTTCCAAAAATCAGACTTTGCTTTTTTGCTAACTACATTATTCTATCAGCTTTTTCGCTTTTATGAAAGAGTGGCATATTTTCCCTTCACTCCACTTTATGTACATGCTCGAAATACTCTTCTAAAGTCCAGCCGTGCTTGTAGATCACTGCTGCGGCCTGTTTTCCGACGTATCTGAAATGCCATGGTTCATACTCATATTTTGTAATATTTTCCTTATTTTTCGGATACCTTAAAATAAACCCGTACTTATGGGCATTTTTTGCGAGCCAGATTCCTTCTTTATGCGCTCCCATCTTCTGGGTAAGCAGGAAGTTTTCCGTTTGGCTTGTAATATCCGCGGCGAGGCCTGTCTGGTGTTCGCTTGAACCCGGAACGGCAACAGCCTGCTCCGCATATTTTTCCCCTGAATTTTCCACTTCCGCCGCGTATATGGCCTGCTGGCGGGTGTATGAGCGGTATCCCGAAGCCAGGTATAAATAAATGCTGTCTTTTTCGGCGGCAGCAAACATTTTTTCAAGCGCATGCGCCGCTTCTTTCCGCATATAGCTTTTTTCAATATCCTGATTACCAAAAGAAAAACGGACTTTCGGGCGGACGAGGTCTTTCGGAACATAATTGCCCAGAATATACGTTTTATTGACGAGCGCCAAAATATTGCCAGGATTTTGGATTACCTTTTTTCCGTCTACGGTTTTGATTTTGTTAAAATATTTTGCCTTCAGCTCAAGATCGGCATTACTTTTTTTGTTGGAAGCCGTACCGGTTGTCTTTGCCAGGGGAGTACCGGTTTTGCTGCCGTTATCCGCAGTCTCGTCCCAGCCTGATATGCTGCAGCCGGCCAATACAATTACGGCAAGGCCGATGTATAAAAAACGTTTCATGCTTTCACCTTTCTCTTTTTGTATCAATTTGCCGAAATGGCAAGCGGATTGATTTTCCCGAAAACACCCCTTTGATTCTGGCTTGCCCGTCCATGATTAGCCTCTTATGCTTCGATACGGCAAAAAAAATCGCAGGTGCCATTCCCCCCTGCGATTTCTCTGCTTTTCATTTTAAACTAATTCCAAAGAGACATCAAGTGCCATTTCGATCATATCGTTAAAGTTTGTTTCCCGTTCCTTTGCGGTTGTTTCTTCCCCGGTGATGATATGGTCGCTGACCGTTAAAATGGAAAGCGCCCTGCAGTCGTATTTTGCCGCTAATGTATAGAGCGCCGCCGACTCCATTTCTACGGCAAGTATGCCGTATTGCGCCCATTTCTCGTGTTCCGCATGGTCACTATAAAAAAGGTCGGCTGTAAACACGTTCCCGACTTTAAGACTCAGCCCTTTTTCAAGCCCCCTGTCGTATGCTTTTTTCAGAAGGTCGAAGTTTGCGGTCGGCGCATAATCGATGCCGTTAAACGTCAGCTTGTTGATTTGTGAATCAGTTGATGCGCTCATCGCCAAAATCACATCGCGCACCTTAACGTCTTTTTGGATTGCGCCGCATGTCCCGACGCGGATTAAATTTTTCACCCCGTAGCTTTGTATCAGTTCTGTCGCATAAATGGCAATGGAGGGAACCCCCATTCCCGTTCCTTGGACCGATACTTTTTTTCCTTTATAAGTGCCGGTATATCCGAACATATTGCGGACTTTGTTATAGCATACCGCATCTTCCAGGAAGTTTTCCGCTATATACTTGGCGCGGAGCGGATCCCCGGGCAATAATACGGTTTCGGCAATTTCATGTTCTTTTGCTTCGATATGTACACTCATGACTGGTCCTCCTTCATCTTCGTATGCCTATTGTAAATCGCAATCAAAAATGTTGCAAATCACCATCTTTATTTTTTCCCTTATAGACGATACTATTGGTGAACCATCCTAAATGAAAGGATTGTGTGCCTTGGGAAAAAAACACCGCAACCGCATTAACGGCAGAAAGAAAAACAACCATATCCCTCCGGAAGTGATCATTGCCGAGCAGGAAGCCCACGGCAAAGAATATACCGCAACCAAACGGAAGAATTAACACCATCCGTCTTGGTAGTAAAATTCCCCTCATTCCGCGGATCAAACGAATGAGGGGAAAGTTTTTTCTTGTTCGTGGTCGATTATTTTTAATGCTTTTAGGTGGAACCGTGCTAACCTTCCCACTTGTTTCTCCAGAGGTTTTCCAATAAATTGTAAAAAAATGCCGACGTTTCCGCATTTTTTAGGATTAAACAGAATCGTCCCCGTAATCATCTTCGTCGATAATACTTTTAGCAAGCAAATATTCAAAAGTGATGTCTGCAATTTCTTCCAGTTCTTCTTCATGGGGCGCAAATCCCCTTTTCACCAACTCTTTAAAAAAGAATGCTGCGATTTCCTCTGTGTCAATATAAACATCCATATTTTCCAAAAAACCGCCCCCTTTTTAAATCACGTAAACCCCGAGACTGCAGCTCTGTATTTTGTTATAAAATATGAAAACCGCCGGCCCGTTATGCCATAAAACACGAGCCGCTTACTCCCGCTTTAAACGGCTTTGGAGAAAACGAATTTGCGATATAATCGCTTCAAGCATCATCCTGTATTCCTCATCACCGAACATTTTAAAAAGCAGGGAATAATCGTTATACATATCAAGCAGGCGGTCAATTTTTTCACCTGCTTCCATTTGCGCGGCTGCCAACTGATACAGGGGATTCTTTTTTACCGGATAGAAAATTTTATATTGATTTAAAAACGTATCTGCCTGCTCAAAATCAGCCACCAGCACAAGCTCCTCTTCATCGGCTTCAAGCCACTCGCCGCCCGGGATGCCCACCATTTCATATATGATGTCTTCCCAGGCATCTTCCGCATAGCGCCAAATTTCGGTGCGGAAACCGACGACTTTAAAAAGCCCGTTTTCATACCCTTTTACTTTTACAATATCCCCGATAAAATATTTTAATTCTATGCTGATTTCTTCTTTTTTATAAAAAACCCCATTATATTCTTCCAAACGCGCAAGGCTTTCTTCGCCCAAAAGGCCTTCTCTGCCGTTTACGACGTAAAAATACCCGCCATCCATTTCTTTGATGGACGTAATTTTTCCTACCGTTCCGTACTCTTTTACCACAACCGTATCCCCGATCTGAAATTTAGGCGCTTTTGGTTCCATCTTTCATGCTCCTTGTTTAACGAAACGTCTTTTACTTCATAATATGCATGCGCATTATGAAAGGGGAAAAAATCCGGATGCGGGGGAACTCCAACTATTTTAATTCAGAAAGGTAAATTTCCCATGCCTTGTCAAAAATATCCATGGAAGGGATGTACTGCCCGTTTAATTCCAAATAAGAACTGATTTCATGGTAATCGCTCGAATGTTTTGGAAAGCTGTGGTCATGATAGGCCCCGTTTGCAAAAGCTGTCATCTCGTCTTTCAAATACGGATCCCTGTACTTCATCAAAAATTGATAAAAAGATTTGCTCATTGCGATTCCCTTTCCCTTAGATGCTTGTTTACTCAAATATATCCGATCCTCTTTCAGCCGTAAAGGAATTCGCCCGGATGCGCAAATAAATGGAACACCACCGATTTTCGATCTAAAACTAAAACTAGAAAATTCTAGTAAATGCGTATAAAATATGATTATGGTTCACGAACAGCAGGGTAAAAAGGAGGGATAAGAGATTGAATATGCAGAATATTAATGCCGGACGTACAAAAGGAAAACAGAAAAAACCCCGCCGAAGCCGCCCTTTGTATAAGCTGGGGCTTTACTATTTGCAGACAATCAGGGGAAAAGTTGTTGTATCATTTGGCGTATTGTCGATCCTGCTTATCGTTTTAACCATTACATCATACATAAACATGACCGAGCTGGAAAATGAAATCAACCGCGACGTAAAGCATGACCTCGTTGTTCATAATAGTGTACAAAGCCTGCTCGAGCAAACGGGAGAAATTGAGACGGCCGCTTTAAATTACGCTATCACCGGAAATGAAACTACGTTACGGCCATACGACCAAGGCAAACAAAAGGTGAACAGTGAAATCAGCAATTTGAGAAAAATGCTGGCAAGCAGCCCTGCACAAAGCAAAAAATTGGAAAAAGTGGCGAGCGACTATCATTTTTGGCTGGGCACGGTTGACAGGGTTGTCGAAGCACGGCAGTACGGCACGGAAAAAATGGCTATCACGGAAATTAAAAATTCCCAGGCTTCCGATTATATGAAAAATATGAAAACAAGCATTAATGATCTTTTGGACAGTGTGACGGAAGCCTCCAAAAACCGGATCAATGAACTGCACTTTTCCGTATTGATGGCGCGAATCGTGACCGTCTCCCTTTCCCTGTTTGCAATCATTTTGACAGTCCTTTTAAGCTTCAGCCTGACCAAAAAAATTAAGAACAGCGTCAGGACAATCAGCCGCTCCATCCTAAATATCGCAAATGCAGGGGGCGATTTAACGAGAAGGATCGAAGTCTCGTCCAATGATGAACTTGCGAAACTGGCAAGGGACACGAACCAGCTAATCGACGGCATTGCAAGGCTCGTCAAAGAAGTGGCGGCCATGGCGGAAAGCGTATCTGCTTCAAGTGAAGAACTGCTCGCCTCTTCTGAAGAAACATCGAAAACGATCCAGTCCATTGCCGAAACAGCAAACGAAATCGCTGCCGACAGCGAGCAGGCTTCCACACAGATGGATGCGTCTTTGTCCAAGATGAAATCTCTGGAAGAGGTGGTCAATACGCTTTACCGGCAGGCTGAAACCGTCAAACAGGCTTCGCTTGATATGAAGGCATCCGCGGAAAAAGGCAGCAAATCGATTGTCGAGACATCCGGAAAAATGAAAAGCATTGAAGCCATTATGCTGAATACGAGCAAGACCGTGCAGGCGCTTGGCCGGAAATCGGACGATATTACGAAAATTATCATGACCATCACCGGAATCGCCAAGCAGACGAACCTGCTTGCGTTAAATGCCGCCATAGAAGCTGCAAGGGCAGGGGAGCACGGTCGCGGTTTCGCCGTTGTCGCGGACGAGGTGCGAAAATTGGCCGAGCAGTCACAAGCTGCCGCGCAGGAAGTCACAAATATTGTCCACTCAATCCAAAAAGAAATCACCACGATTATCGGGCAAAACGAGGACGGCGTAGAGGCTGTTGCTTCCGGTGTGCAAATATCAAATGAAACAATGCGCTCCCTGGAAGTCATCCAGGAACAAATGAACAAGACTACGAATGTCATTATTGATATGGCAGCCCAAATAGAAAAAACACAAATACTGGCAGTTGATGTCGCCGATTCATTCGTGGCCGTAAACAAAATTGCCATGAACACAGCGGCAAATACAGAAACGACCGCTGCCAATTCCGAAGAAGGTTCGGCATCGATGGAAGAAGTCACCGCAGCCGCTTCGGAATTATCCAAACAAGCCGAAAACTTGCGCAAACTCATCGGAAACTTCAAAATTTAGCCAAACCAAAAGATCCGGCCATTATCAGCCGGACCTTTTAGTTCCTTTTTTATTTCGGGCCAATCCAGCAGGCACCGATAATGATCAGCAAAATAAACAGCACCACAATTAAAGCAAAACTGCCTCTGTGGTATCCCGCAAAGCCTCCGTATCCGTATCCGCAGCCATAATCATAAACGGGATAAGCATAGCCATGGCCGTAGTACATACCATCCACTCCTCAAAATAATTGTTAGTTTTTCTATACAGTGCATGGTATGGGAAACGGGCGATGTTTGCATGTGCATCCGCCCAGCCGGATCGATTAACGCCTATTCTTTTTCTTCAAAAAGTGCCAAATATTCCCCGTATCCTTCTTCCTCGAGCTTTTCTTTCGGAATAAAGCGCATTGCCGCCGAGTTCATACAATACCGCAAATGCGTAGGTGCCGGCCCGTCCGGGAAAACATGGCCAAGATGCGCGTCCGCCGTTTTGCTCCTGACTTCCGTTCGGATCATGCCGTGGCTCGTGTCAAGCCGTTCCACCAGTTCACCGGGATCAAGCGGTTTCGTGAAGCTCGGCCAGCCACAGCCGGCATCATATTTATCTTTTGAACTGAACAACGGCTTTCCGGATAGGATGTCCACATAAATCCCGTCGCGGAACTCATTCCAATATTCATTTTGGAAAGGCGGCTCCGTCGCATTGTGGCGGGTTACTTCGTATTGCAAAGGGGTTAAATCCTTATTTTCCATCAAAATCCCTCCAATGTTCACGGATAAATGCGGCTCTGCCTGAACCTTGCCGGTACGCCTCATAATGCGCCGGATTTTTTTTATAATAGTCCTGATGGTAGGATTCAGCCGGGTAAAATGCGGAAGCAGGCTCAATGGTGACCGCAATCGGCTTTTTGAAGCGGCCGCTTTCCTGCAGCTGTTTTTTCGAAGCTTCCGCCACCTGTTTCTGTGCTTCATTTTTATAAAAGATGACAGGACGGTAAGAAGGTCCCCTGTCGTAAAACTGGCCGCCTGCATCAGTCGGATCAATCTGCCGCCAATAAATCTCCAAGAGCTTTTTATACGGAAAAATTTCCGGATCAAATGTAATTTCGACAGCTTCTGTATGCCCGGTCGTGCCGGAGCACACTTCTTCATAGGTTGGATTCGGCTTCGCCCCGCCCGTATAGCCCGATACGACTTTTTTGATGCCGGGCAGCTCGTCAAAAGGGTGGACCATGCACCAAAAACATCCTCCCGCAAAAATCGCTGTTTCTTCCGCCATTTTCGCCACCCCCTTTTGTGAAAGATTATTTTTTATTTTACCTGTTGTGGTGTTTTTTATCTAGTTTCGTGACTGGGCGGGAGAATTTCACTATAATGGAATCATTGCCAATATTGGTTTAGTTAGAAAGGAGTACCTCATTTGGAATTACCGTTGGATTTCACCAAAAAAATGGAACGCCTGCTCGGAAGCGAGGTGGATGAATTTTTCCAATCCTTCAATGAACCGCGCGCGTCCGGGCTGAGGCTGAATACAACAAAAATCAGCGGGCAGGAATGGGAACAGGTCAGCCCTTTCCGGATTGAAAAAATCCCTTTTGCCAAACACGGCTATTATTTTGACGAAGAGAAAGATCAGCCGGGGAAGCATCCGTACCACGCCGCCGGTTTGTATTATATCCAGGAGCCGAGCGCGATGTTTATCGCAAGCCAGCTCGATCTCGAAAAGAGCGATAAAGTATTGGATTTATGCGCCGCGCCGGGCGGCAAATCAACACAGATCGCAGCAGAAATCGGCCGGGAAGGTTTTTTGCTTGCCAATGAAATCCACCCGAAGCGGGTGCGCGCCCTCTCTGAAAATATCGAGCGCTTTGGTTTGAGTAATACAGTTGTTACCAATGAAACACCCGAAAAGCTGAGCCGGCATTTCGGGAACTTTTTCGATAAAATTTTGGTCGATGCGCCCTGTTCCGGCGAAGGCATGTTCAGGAAAGACCCGGAGGCAGTAAACTACTGGAGCCAAAAACATGTGGCAGCATGCGCGGCAAAGCAGCGGGACATTTTGGAAGATGCTTACCATATGTTGAAACCGGGCGGCACCCTCGTTTATTCCACCTGCACTTTTTCTCCTGAAGAAAACGAGCAGACGATCGAGTCGTTTTTGTCCCGGCACGAAGATATGGAACTGCTCCCTATTCTGCATGATCACGGCGTTGAACCGGGAAGGCCGGAGTGGACAGTTTGGAAACGGACGGATATTGCCGGTACAGCGCGGTTATGGCCACACCGCTTAAAAGGTGAAGGGCATTTTGCCGCTAAAATGTACAAGCGCCGGGGCGGGAGTGTACAACACTTGCCGCTTGAAAGGCACGTAAAACTTTCAAAACGTCAAGAAAAAGACTGGAACGCTTTTCTGGAACAAACATTGCAAAATTTCGACCGTGGTGGCCGCGCCTTTTTCCAGTATAATGACCAGCTCTATTTGCTGCCGGAAAATTGCCCGCAGTTAAAAGGGCTCCGACTTGTCCGCCCGGGTTTGCACCTTGGAGGATTCAAGAAAAACCGGTTTGAACCGAACCATGCGCTCGCGCTTTTTCTAAAACCCGGACAATGCAGGCATCAAAAAGACCTTGCATCTGACGGGGACGATTGGTTGCGCTATTTAAAAGGCGAAACACTCCCCGGCTCAAACGAAAACCGCGGATGGGTGCTTATGACCGTGGACGGTTTTCCGCTCGGATGGAGCAAAGAAACAAATAGCATTTTAAAAAACTTTTATCCAAAAGGCTTACGGCAT
>NZ_BKZR01000061.1:0-14624 GCF_008974225.1 Weizmannia acidilactici
TTATACGAGGGTGAACGCATGTTAAGAAAAATATTGGGGCATCTTCTCGGCCATAAAAACTACCGCTATTCCAGCAGTTACCGCCACGGAAAGTACCATCGTTATTCTTCTTCCGAAAAGGCTACTCATTCCCATTACGGCTACAAGCATTATTCCAAACGCCACCGAAGCAGTGGGTTTTTCAGCAGTTAAATGAAAATATGGCTTCGCCTATATGCTGTTCTGTTCGACCGGCCGCTCAAAAACGGTGCAGTTGTCCAAAATTACCGGATTGTAAAAATGCTCGGTATTGGCAGTTACGGCTATTCCTACCTTGTTTCAGACGGCTCCCCGGGAATGAAGGTTTTAAAACAGCTCCGGAAGCGGCCGGATGGTAGTTCCAATTTTTTGCGTGAAAAAGAAATATTACGGGCGCTCCGCCATCCGCATATTCCGAAACTGCTTGATGATTTCGAATGGGGTGGCAGGCGTTTCATTGTCATGGAGCAGATGCCCGGCAAGACGTTTGAGGATCTGATTTTTGAGGCGCATAAAACGTTTTCCGAACAGGAAGCGTTCCACATGCTGCGTAAAGTATTGGATGTTACGTCTTACTTCCATCGAAAAGGGATTGTGCACGGCGACCTCAGGATCCCGAATATTTTGTTCGATGAGAAAGAAAATGCCGTATCGATTATCGATTTCGGCATGGCCAGTTACGGAGAAAAATTTCACGCTGATTTTGAAAAACTCGGCCATTTTACGCTGTTTTTGCTGTACTCGGGATACAGGCCCGAACAAAAAAAGGAGCGGCCTTGGTATGAGGAATTGCCGCTGTCGGGGGAAAGCTCCCTTGTCTTGAAAAAAATGCTGCAGATTGAAAAACCTTATGAAACAGTGGATGAATTGATAAAAGATGTGGATGGTCTGCTGCTTTCTTTAGAAGCGTAATCCTGGATTATTTTTTCCAATACGTAAAAAGCGGACCGTCACTGCCGAATACCGGATCGGTTGCCGGTATGCCGACCTTTTGAATGTTTTCCCGCAGCGTTTCGTCCGCTTTCGTCTGCGTGTCGTAATCCTGACTGCCCGGATAGCCGCCGACGACGGAAAAGCCGTCCCTTGCTTCGATGCGTTTATGCCCGGTTCCGGCAGGCAACACGATGCAGTCCCCTTCGGATATCGTGAATATTTTTCCGTTCGGGCCGCCGAGCATCACTTTTGCCTGCCCGTGGCGTACCCCGAGCACCTCGTGGGATGTGCTGTGAAAATGATGGTACGGGAAAATGGTCCATTCCCAGTTGTTTCCCCAATTGTTTTTCTGGAACGTTTCCTCGATCTGTTCCGTCCGCCCTTTGAACACGCCGTGATAAATCAGAACAGGAAGGTCCGGATTGTTCGGGATCGTTCCGCCATCTTCGAGATAAGCCGTTGAAATGTCCGAATTTCCGGAAGCGCCCGCTGCATCTTTGCCGTTTGAAGCATCCGCAAATGGAAAAAGTCGTTTCATTGTTGTCCCCTCCTTATTGATGATTTTCCCCGGTTTTTATATGAAAAACGATAGGATAAAATATTTAAAAAAGCCGGACCGTGGAAAAAATAAGCTTGCTGGCGGGTCTTCCCATTGATTATTATATCAAGCTTTTGATTTGAAGCACAGAAACTGCTCCTTGACGCATGGGAAAACAAAAGCGGAAAAACCGTTTTCATTTTATTAGGATCGGCATGATTGATCAAGTTGAAAGCGGGATTTGCGAGAGAAATGCATCGGTGTTTACCAATCCGGGCGCGCTGCAGGAACAGGATGGATTTAATAAATTTAAAGTAATGGCCACACAAAATTTGAAAGACTACGATGAACTGAATGTCATCATGTATTGGGACAACCTCGGACATTTCCAGGCATGGCGGAACAGCGGCCATTTCAAAGAAGCGTATAAACGATCGAACGGACTGAAAGAAGATTCACCGATTTTAGGCAGTGAAATCATCATTGCAGAAGTGGCATCAGTGCTGGAAGCTGCGGTAAAAAAATCATCTTCGGCAGGCTTCGTTCTATTGGGCGGGGCCTTCAAAACTTTTTTCCTTATAGGTTGCAAATCTAGTATAATGGCATAAAGTAACCATTTCGGAGGGAAGGCAGTTTGGGGAAAAAAGGATTGCTCGTCTTCATATTATTTCTGATGACCATTGGGGTTTTGGGGGGCGGCGGCTACTATTATCAGGCGAAGGTTAACAAAACCGGGGAAAAAGCGCAGCAACAATATCAGGCGGATTTATTGAAAGAGCAGCAACGAGCAGCAGCGGCAAAAGCGGAGAAGGAAAAAGAAGTAAAACAAATTTACGAAAAACATAAAGGAAAAGAATTGGTGTACCTTCCGATAGGTTCCAGCCTGACAGCAGGGAATTTTGCCACGAAAAAAAGCAAAACGTATGTCTCTGTTTTGGCCAGGCTCATCCATAAAAATCTGGGCTATGATGTAAAAACGATCGAAGGCTACGGCAAAAGCGGAACCGGCCTGAAAGACAACGGCACAGACAGTTTTCCCCATCTCATCGCAAATAAGCCGGATCTTGTCACAATCGAATTTGGAACGTTTGATTTAAACCCAAATGCAAAAAATACGTATGTTTCTGCCGATAAATTTAAGAAAAATCTTGAAAATTTTATAGAGGAAATGAGAAAAGGGGCAGGCAAGAAGATAAAAATCATTTTGGTGACGACCTGGAACAGCGGGCAGTCTTCGCTTCGTTATGACCGTGAAATCCAGGAAGTTGGAAAAGCGGAAGATGTCCCTGTTGCCAACATTGAATCGGTTTGGATGAACCGCACCGATACATACGGCCCGAAAGGAGAGAAAGCCGCCTCCGGGAAAAGCGACGGCTGGCTTGCCAACGATAAAGGGCACAAGGAAATTGCCGATGTGATCTACAGCCAGGCGTATCGGTTGTTGAAGTAGGAAAAGTGGCATTGCATTCCATTAAAGGCATAGTTTACGAATTCTGTAAAGACGTGGGCTACCTTGTCAGAAAACGGGTGGGTTCCGCGTTGATCAAAAGCGCCAGTTGAAATGCTGGCCATTTTTTAGAAAGGGCTGAACAGACCATGATATGGGCTCGGTCAGTCCTTTGTTTATTTAAAACACTTCAAGGTGAAGGTTATGAAGTTTCCCTTATTGCTGAAATAATGTACCTTTCCGGCGCGTTCCCAATGTAAGAAAATGTATAACAATTTGTCAGTGTGAGAATTTCCCGGGTGCAATCGAATGGATAATGGTACGGTCATTGGCTTTTATAATTTGAAATTTGAAAATTTTGTAACGAAAAGTTCCGTACTGCAGCTTGATTATGAGGACATCTCCTTTTTCAAGCTTTCCGACACGGCGGAAAACCGTATCCCGGTGCCCGGAAAGAACGATTTGATCTTGTTCGTTTGGCAGGGTTGAATTTTTATAATGGCCTACGCCTTTTTTTAGTTGGTTTTCATCCGTTCCCTCTACAATTGGGAGTTCGGCGTTCAGCTTTGGAATGAAGAGGATGCCAATGGTTTCTCCCATTTCCGGCGAAAACGCTTAGCGGCGATGCCAGTGTTGTCTGACTCATTCAGTTTTTCACCGGTGATTTTTTCTTTCACGGCGGCTAAACTTTCTTTTTGAAGTTGATGGGTTTGGAAAAGCTGCAAAAGAGCGGTTCCAATCAATACGGCTCCGCATAACAGGATGAGCGGAGCAAGTTTTTTCATGTGTCTTTCTTCCTCTACATTTTTTTCATCCATTGCATTCCTTCATGCCTCAATCGGATAGAATCATTTTCTTCCAGCCAAATGTTCCTAATTAAGAACTTCATCTTATGGCCTCATCACGTATAATTTGCGTTTTGGTCCATTATATAAAACTAATCGTTCTTAATAAAATAATGAAAAGGTAAGGAACACGAAGAATAAGCGTGGAAAACAGAGATAATTGTTCGTTATTACGAAATTCATGCGGATTTTAAAGGTTTTTATGTGCGAGAAAACCTGCTATAGTAAACATGTTAATTCGTTAAAACGAACCAAAGAGGTAAAAGAAACGAATCTGCATGTTTTACTTACATGAAGATACATAATGTTCGTTGTAAAGTTTTTCATCTAAAAAGTTCGTTATAACGGATTAAAAAATAAAATCCGGAGGGGAATCGAATGGGCATTAAAAAGAAATTAGGCATGGGCGTTGCAACTGCAGCGCTTGGTTTGTCACTGATTGGGGGAGGAACGTATGCGTATTTTAGCGACCAGGTTGATACATCCAACACATTTGCTGCAGGTACTTTAGATCTCGCGGCGAGCCCAACTACCATTATTGATGTTTCGAACTTAAAGCCTGGAGATACCATTACAAGAACTTTAATCTGGAAAACAAAGGCTCATAGGATATTTCCAAAGTAACACTGGATTCGAGTTATACAGTTACAGATGCAAAATTAAATGGACATGCGAATGCTGAAGGCTTTGGAAAGTATATCGATGTAGAATTTTTGTATAACAAAGATAAGAACAACACTGTTGTATTTGAAACAACTTTAGATAAATTAAAAGCTGATCCAAATGTTGTCGACAATAATTTCTGGGATAAAATTTTTGGAACTGGCGAAAGAGGTTTAAAAGCCGGAACGAGCGACCAATTCCAAGTGAAATTTAAATTTAAGGACAACGGTGAAAACCAAAACGATTTCCAAAGGGATTCAATCCAACTGAAATGGACATTCCATGCATCCCAAACTCTTGGAGAAGAAAAATAAGCATTGTCATGGAAAGGTGAAAACTGTGATGGCTTTTCACCTTTCCGGGTATTATGATTGCTTGTTTTAACGAATTTATACTCTACTGTATAAAAAGTTCCATAAGAAGTAAACGTGACGAACTTCTTTGAAATTTGCCATTTAGGAGGTGGGCCAGATCAGAAGTTCACGTCTTCGTATATATAAAAGAAAAACGAAAAAATGGGGTGTTTTAGGAAAATTAACTTTAACAGGGTACGTTATCGTTTTAACCTTATCTCTTATCTAACATCTAATACGGGCGCTTATTTAAAGTAACTGGAAAAATGAATGCAGCACAATACTGGAAAGAACAATGGGATAAAAGCTCTCTAAAGTTTATTGACTGTGACGGCAATAAAATAATACTTGGTTCGAATGGAAAAGCGAATATTTCAGTGAAAATCAAGAACACGGGAGAAAATATGGCCGGTGAAACAACATATGAATTGTATTACAGTAAATCCGGCAATCCGAAAGATGGAACCAAGATTGCAGCGGGCACCATTAACCCGTTAAAGAAAGGGTAGGAACAAACCTTAACGGCGACAGTGGGCAAATCTGGAAATTATAAATTTAAAGCTTACCAGCGTCCGGGGCATCTAGGAAATGGGGAGTTATGGAGTGATACGGTCACCGTCAAGGACAAAAAGGGCCCGGGCCTTAAATCTATCTCCTGTGGAAAATTACGATGACGCTGCCAATCAACAAATACTGATAAGCAAACAACAAATGCAGCCGAAGATACAAATGCACAGGAAGATCAAACAGTGCAGGAAACTAAAACCGATAAAAGGGAGGATACAGCAAATTCTCCATCTGAAAGCAGTGAAGCCACGGGCACAAAAGATTCAATCAATGTAAACCAAAATCCGGAGGGTGAATCACAATGATAATGAAAAAAATTACGAGATGGATCAGTTCACTCGTTTCAGTTTTGTTGTTCTTGTCTCTTATCCTGATGCTGTTTGTCGTCATTTCTTCCAAAGCATCCGACGGGGAACCGAAACTGTTTGGTTATGAAATCAAAACGATTTTATAAGGCTCCATGGAACCGGGTATTCAGACAGGCTCGGTGATTGTCGTGAAACCAAGAGGGGATATGACGCGTTTCCATAAAGGCGATGTGATTACATTTAAGATGGATGAAAAAACGCTTGTGACACACAGGATCACAAAAGTTGTCAAAACAGGCAATGGCCAGGTGTTTTACCATACGAAAGGCGATAACAATAACGCAGAAGTTCCGAATCCGGTATTGTCCGATAATGTCGTTGCCGAGTATACCGGCATAACCATCCCGTATCTGGGGTATTTCGTAAACTTCGCTCAATCCAAAAACGGCAGCGCGCTGATGTTGATGATTCCGGGCGTCGTGCTCCTGCTTTACTCGATCTATACCATAAGGCGGGCGATTGCTGAAATTGACGGGAAAAAGCCGAAAAACTCGCGGGAACCGTCTGGAAAAAACGTTTAATGAAACGGAGCTGTCCCAAAAGTCGGTAAACTGACTTAGAAGGCTAAAATTTTCCCGGTGAAATGGTTCAGAGAAGCGTTGTCACGACCGTTAGAACAAAACTTTTCCGAGGAAACTGCCCTTAGAAGCCATCTTACGTCCATTGGTGCAACATTTTTCCTGATGAACGGTTCTTAGAAGACGTCTTACGTCCATTGGTGCAATATTTTTCCTGATGAACGGTTCTTAGAAGGCGTCTTACGTCCATTGGTGCAACATTTTTCCTGATGAACGGTTCTTAGAAGACGTCTTACGTCCATTGGTGCAACATTTTTCCTGATGAACGGTTCTTAGAAGCCATCTTACGTCCATTGGTGCAACATTTTTCCTGATGAACGGTTCTTAGAAGACGTCTTACGTCCATTGGTGCAATATTTTTCCTGATGAACGGTTCTTAGAAGGCGTCTTACGTCCATTGGTGCAATATTTTTCCTGATGAACGGTTCTTATACGCTTTCTCACGACCATTTGAGAATATTTTCTGCTTAAAAGGGGCTTTTGGGACAGCCCCAATCTTTTTGCAAGGGTGGAAATGGGATGAAAAAAATTAAATGGGGTGCAGGGGTTGTATTGGCGATGTTGATGCTTTTGATATTGACTGCGCAGCCGGCTTTGGCTGCTGCAGATCAAAAAATAGATTTGGTATTTCCCCGGAAAATATCCTGTTCAATATTAATCATATGAAGCCGGGAGACTGGGCGGAGCGGGATGTTAAAGTCATGAACAATGGGACGGCAGACTTCAATTATTATACAGATTCCCGATTTCGGTCCGGGTCAGATAAGCTGTACAATGAAATGTTGCTGACCGTTTGTGCCGGCGGAGATGTTTTATTATAAAGGTAAGTTAGCAGATTTCAACCAGATGGAGGCCCGCCCGCTAGCTTCCAAAACAGACGAAATTTTAAAATTTCGCGTCGATTTTCCAGCTGAGCTTGGCAATGAATTTCAAGGCTTAACATGCAGTTTCCAATTGCAGTTTTATACCGGAAACGGCGGAGCAGCGGGCAGCATTACACCGGCAATCGGAAACGGTGGGGCCCTGCCGAACACGGGGACAAATATTTTTAACGCGCTTGTTTCCGGAATTGTACTTTTTTGATTGGCGCATCCATGTATGTATACCGGGGTGATAAGCTTCTGCTTGGAAAAAAGTGAGGGGGCGGCAGGCAGTTGAAACTGTCTGCTTTTTTTTCACGCGAAAATATGGTATGAAAAACATAGCAGACATGAAAGGAGTTTTGACATGATCATTGCAGACGGTGTTGCGATGCTGGAAGTGGAAAAAAATAATTTCAAGATTCATCCGACATTGATTTGGGACGAAAATCAGGCGGTATTAGTCGATACCGGCATGCCGGGATCACTTGATGCCATTCGGGAAGAAATGGGGAAGGCGGGCGTGCCGTTTGAAAAATTAACAACGGTCATTCTTACCCATCAAGACCTTGACCATATTGGCAGCCTGCCGGAAATTCTCCGCGCATCCGCGAAAAACATTACGGTTTACGCCCATCAAATGGATAAGCCGTATATTGAAGGTGAGCGGCATCTCATCAAAGCCGATCCGAAGAAAATGGACCCGGCCAGATGGGAAGCGATGCCCGAAGAAATGAAAAACATTTACTTAAACCCGCCGAAAGCGAAAGTGGATGTGCTGTTGGAAGACGGGGAAGTGCTGCTTTTTGGCGGTGGGATTGAGGTCATTTTTACACCTGGGCACACACCGGGCCATTGCAGCCTTTATGTGAGAAAAAGCAAAACATTGATTACAGGCGATGCTATGGTCAGCGAAGGCGGAAAGCTGCAGGGGCCGAGGCCGCAGATGACGCCGGATATGGAAACGGCGACAGATTCATTGAAAAAATTCCTGGATTATGATATCGAAACGGTGGTCTGCTATCACGGCGGGCTGTGCGATCGGAATGTGAATGAGCAGATCCGCAAGCTGGCAGAGTAAAAAAGGTGCAGCAGATAAAGCCGCACCTTTACTTGCGTTTTCTTCTGATGAAATAAGCGAGCGTGATGAGCAGGAAACCATAATGGCGATGATCAGATGTTTCATCCCGTTTGAAGGCCGGAACAATAGCCCAATCAGAAAAAAGGAGTGGTCTTTATCTTACGGCCGTACCTGCTCCTCCGATTCCAGGTACCGCACGCTGCTCCACACTGCCCGCTCTTTACTATGCGGGTCGTTTACCGCTTTACAGATACGATCAAAAATCATTGTTGCCCGCGTCCCCGTATCATACGCCGGCCAATCAGGAAGAAGCCTGTTGTTCGGATTGCCGGTTTTGGCAAAAGCAATCCAGGCCAGATGCATCCGGTCAGCCAGCGCTTGTCTGCCCAGGGATTCCCCTGTAAGTTTTTTAGTGCCGGGCTGCTGGAGCGTATTCCAGACGAACGGGATTTCAAGGGTGTGGCAGGAGCGCAGCATGCCGCCATATGCAGTGCTTTCCCAGTCAAAGCGGTACATCCACACCTGCTCCCTGAGGCTTGCCTGGGTATCCGCAAGTCTTAACGCAGGCCCGGTAAATACAAAGTAGGTCATGATCCGGTCATATAATTCCTGATTGAAAGGAGACGGGTTCGTAATCATGGCAGAAAGTGTATCCCAGTACTTGGCAAATGTTTTTTGAAAAACTGCGGCGGTTTCCTGCGGATCCTGCTTCTGCCAAACCGGGTCAAACGCTGTAAACAGCCGGTACTCGTCTTTGTTTGTACCGATCAAAACCGGAATGTCTTTTGCGCAGCCTTCCTTGAACGCCGCTTCCGGATGCTTCGGCAGCACCACGCCGTCTATCACCGGTAACAGGCTCATAAAAGGCAGCGAATTCACTGCTTCCGCAAGTTGTTTGGCCGGAATTTCCTGCAGCTTGGAGATCTCCGCTTTCTCCAACCCAAGTGCATCGAGTATCCGGAGCGCATTTTTTGTTGCTCTTTCCGGGGTTGCCACAAAATTCGCTGCCCCGCTTTCAAGAATGGCCTGATGGAACAGCCCTTTTGTGGAAGGTGCGGCGAGCAATGTTGCGACGCTCATTGCCCCCGCAGATTCACCGAAAATGGTTACGCGGCCCGGATCTCCGCCGAAAGCGGCAATATTTTCTTTCACCCATTTTAAAGCCGCGATTTGATCGAGGATGCCGCAGTTGCCGGAAGTTCTGTAGTCTTCCCCTCCGATTTCAGCAAGATGCAAAAATCCGAGCGCCCCAAGCCGGTAATTGATCGTGACAACGACCACGTCCCCGTTTTTGGCAAAAGCGGCACCATCATAAGAAGGGCTGGAACCTGCGCCATTGGCAAAAGCACCTCCATGGATCCATACCATGACGGGCCGGCGTCCTCCATCTGCATCCGGCGACCAAATATTGAGGTACAGGCAGTCTTCACTCATGTTTTCATTCGGGTTGTCAAGAAAATTCATCAGTTCAACGGACGGCTGCCACGGAATCGGCCCGAACTGTGTGCAATCTTTCACACCAGTCCAAGGTTTGGGCGGCTGCGGTGGGAGGAAGCGCAAAGGTCCTACAGGCGGTTTCGCGTACGGAATCCCTTTCCAAATCTGTACTCCGTTTTTTTCATAACCCTGGACTTTACCGTAAACGGTTTCAATTATAGGTGCGGGCATTTTTATTCTCCTCTCTTATTGGGATTGCTCATATCATTCTATGACCATTGGGAAATTTCCTTTCATCATCATTCAAAAAAATATTGACAGCGAACGTATGATCTTGTAATCTATAAACAGAACAAACGTTTGGTTAAATAAGCGGGAAAATGGCGACCATTGTCAATAGTATCGGTTTAAAACTGTGATGCTGCGGCAGTGGGCAAGCAAGGAAAACTTCAGCAGCCGTGCACAAATGAAATGATCCGTTTGGCGCGGACCATTTCAGATTTGCAAGGCAGCAATCTGGATGATGCGTTATGGCAGGCCATGCAGATGAAAAGAAATTATCCGTTTGAAAAGCAAATGATTTATAAGGGGTGGGCATATGCAAATGATTTTGGAAAAGCAGGCGGAATATTTTCCGCACGGCCGCCTGTTTAAGGAACTTCTCCAACCCTTTTTGATAGGAGTACAGGAAGGGAAAAGAAGAAGGGATAAAAAAATGGCAGTCAGAATGCTGCAAGAACAGGTTGACATCAAGTTGATTGAACATATAACCGGCCTTCCAGAAGTAAAACAGGGAGAGTCTCCCTGATCCCTCACATGTATTTCAAGCATAAATCCTGATCCAATCGGAAAACTAACTACATCACCTTTAAAAAAGGATGTGGATAGAATGGAAGAGAAAAAAGATCAGCATGAGCCTACCATTGCAACCGGCATCGATGACAAAGAAGAACTCGACCAAAAAGCGACACCGGAAGAGATTGCAAAAGGCGAGTATACGAGAGTGACGACCTTATCTTTGGACGAGACGGATCCAAGCTGACAAAAATCATCTGAATAATACCGGATGCCAATGTTTGCTTTGTCACTTACATTATAATGGAAAAGGCGGTTTTTTTACATTTTCTCTGTATATTACGCGTTGATGATCGCGAAATTCACGAGACTCCTGCGGGAAAAGCGAGCAAGAAGAGAACCCTCGTGCTGAGGGACGAGCGAGGAGGCTCGCGACGCGTGCGGAAAGCGATTGAATTTCGCGATTATCAACATTCTCAGATAACATTACCTTACATGGGGGTACCCCTCCCTGGTCAATCTACCGACTTTTGGGATAGCCCCAGCTTACTCATTTTACGAACATGTCTTTTTGTGCGGCGAGCTGTTCAATTGTTTTCATCGCTTCCGCAATCTGCTCTTTAGAATAATCGCCGAGCAGGATAAAAGATTCTTCCGGTTTTGCCGCATAGGCCGCGACTTTTTCAATGGCCTCTTCATGATTTTCCGTCACATGCAGGGTATCTAAATTATATGGAAATCCAAGCTTTTGATACAGCGGCAGCAGCTTTTTCACTTCATCAAGATCATTCATTGCCGCCAATTGGACAAGAATCCCGTAAGCCACTTTAGAACCGTGCAGGATGGAATGAGTTTCCGGCAAGAAGGAGAGCCCGTTGTGGATCGCATGGGCGCCGGCCATTCTGCCGTATTCCCCTGCAAAGCCGCCGACTGTTCCGGCTGCTCCAATAATAATTTCCACAATATTGCGGAACGCATCGGTCATTTTTCCTTCGGCCCGGTCTTTTAGTGCTTGTTCACTGTCGCGCAGTATGCCTTCATATATGGCTTTTGCGGAACTGAGTCCGAGTTCTGCCATCACCGGCAAGGCATCCTTATATCGTGTAATGCCTTCTGCTTCATACCATTTGGCTAAAGAGTCGCCAATGCCGCCCAGTAAATATTCAACCGGTGAATGGAGAATGATCCGCAAATCGATCAACGTTAAATAGGCTGAACGTTTGTAGTAGGCCACATGGCTGAACGCTCCGTTTTCATGATAAACGGCGGAAAGCGGTGTATACCCGGCGCAAGTTCCGGCAAGGGTCGGCACGAGTACAACTTCACAATTGAGCAGCTCTGCTGTCCCCTTCGCCGTATCGAGCACTTTTCCGCCGCCGATTCCGACAATCACATCGGCATTGCCCGCTTGTTCCGCTAATTCCGCCATATTTTTTTCGCTGGCGGTATGATTATAGCGGAGCACCGGCCAATTTTCCGGCACTGATGCAAATTCCTGAAAAGCCTCAAATGATTGATATCCGGTAATCACAACCGGATGTTTAAAATCTGCCAGCTTTTCTTCTAAGTATTTGGCTGCATCTTCTTCACATATGTATTGGTTTGGGCCGCTTCTGACGACTTGGCTGAGACGCATCATACAGGACCTCCGTGATGTAAAAATTTAAATGTATTTCTAGCATACTCCTAAACAACTGACAATTCAATGACTTTTTTAATAAATGAAATAAATTGAACCCACATTTCGCACGTCTTAAGTGAAATTCATCGTAATTTTTGAATGAACTTTATCTAAATGGCTCGATGGGGTGATTTCTTTATTTTTCGATGGATTTTCGACAAATTTCTATTGAATTCGACATTTTTTTCGGGGTTTCCTCCTGTTATGTGTTATTTCCCTTGATTTTCGACATTTTTTGACACGTATATCGATAGATCATACCCGCATAATTCAATGATTTTTTTGGCTTGTGAATCAATATTGTCGGGTAGGAGTCTTATTTTTTGCTGATTTTGATTGATAAGGATCACGGTAATATCTTCTAATTGCTCTAACAATGCTTGACCTGTGGGTTGATGGAGCTTTCTTTTTCCCTTCAAGATTAGAGAAAGGTTCCTTTCTTTCAGTTCTTTTCTAACTCGATATTCCAAAATTCCATAGATTAATAGAGCCATCACATATACAATCCCTAAGGCTTCAACCCTTTCCGGGGTTTTCAAGTAAATGGCATCAATCATTTGTGAATCTTTGATTAATCGGAAACGGGTCTCAGCGGCCGACTGTCCTTTATAAATTTTCAGAACTTCTTGATTCGATAGTGTCTCCTCGTCTAATTTATTCGTGATTAGAACAAACGTGCTAAGTTTTTTCTTCTTTTTTTCGATAAAATCACGATCTTTTTTAAACGATTCCAGTTGAATCTGATAGACTTGTTCTCGCTTTGTCTGTTCGCCTTTTTTGGGTCTGCCCCTCTTTTTTCGTTTGACAGGTTGATCACTCATCTGGACATTTAGTTCATAACAGAAATAGGAGGTCTTTTGTTTTTTCTTGAAAGCTTGTATTGCCTCAAGTGCGTCTTCTTTACAATGAAAGGGAACTTTACTCAGTTTTTCTATCTCTTTTTTTAATTTTATTTCTTCCTTTTCGATCGCCCGATTTAGGGTTTTCTCTTTTCGTTGATCTAAAATGTTTGAGTGGACAACAAGAAACCGGTAAGGAAGGTCTTTGATTTGTCTTTCAAAAGCTTGAATTTGGTAAATAGCTGCGCCTTTTTTATCGCTGAGTGAGCCGACCATCTCCCAGTTATTGAGCGACCACGCCTCTTTCTTTAGTTCCGTGCTTAAACCGAATGTATCAGGTAAACGGGAGATAAACGATAATTTTTGTTGTTGAATTTCCGCCAGATTCTCCGTTGTAATTAATGCAGAATCGGCCTGATAAATGAGATTTTTCCAATCTTCATTGGAAAGGATTTTTCTCATCTTTTGAATGAACGCCACGTTCCAAGATTTATCCGAAATATTCCCATTTTCTACTTTTGCAAGGATCGGAATTCGTTCAGGTGTAACACCCATCCCCAGAACGATTTGTTTTAAATCAGGTCTATGAGCCTTACTATACCCATACGTAATTTGCAGTCCATCTTCCTTCGGTTGTTTATATTCACCGTAAACAGAAATTGATGTTGTATCGTTATGTAGTACACCAATAGGAAGGTTCAATTTTTTCAGTGCTTTCAGTGCGAGGGTAGAATAGACTTTCCATGCTTCGGCTTCATGCAAGTAATCTAATGCTCTTCCCAATGCATCATCATTCAATTGATCAGGTGAAATCGATGTATCGAAAAGCATCTCAGAGTCTAGGGTTTGATAGAATTCATGAACCTTATAAAGGGGTTTGCCACTGCATAAAATGTTTAAGACAAGGGCTTTAATCCTTGTTCCGGGTGAGAGATGACAACGAACAGAATCCCATTTGACTAAATCATTAATGGTTTTTTCGAGTTCTATTTCATCACACAGTTTGGATAAAAGCTGAGACGGACCCACATGTAAAGTTAAAATTTGATCTGACATGAATATTCCCTCGTTTTCTCCATAGTTTAGATAATCATTCAATTCTACAAAGAAGAGGAAAATTCCTTTAAAAAAATCAAAAATACAAAAAATTTACGTGCGGAATATGCGAACTAAGATATTGAATGAACAAAACTTGTTCCCTTTTTCCCTTTCCAAATGAGTCACTCGATTATGTGTTCTGTTTATGGCAAACTAAAAATGTAGGTAATGGCATTTAATTTATGTATGGACCGTAGGTCCATACATAAATTAAAAAAACCACTTGCCAACTCCTCCAAATAACTTTAAACTCCTCGTTGGACCAACAACGTTTAACAGGAGGATATTAGGAGATGTTAGCAGTGGCTCAAATTGATTATATCAGACATGAAGTAAATCAAAAAGGAGAAACTTATGCCAGCGTTGGCAGAAAAATGGGTGTTGACCCACGTACGGTTAGTAAATATGCCAATCAAGATGATTTTAACCGGAAGGAAAAGCAAAAGCGAAAATCGCCGGTTATGGATCCAGTTAAACCCATATTGGATAAATGGATTAAAGAAGACCTTAAAAAGAAGAAAAA
>NZ_BKZR01000062.1:0-14264 GCF_008974225.1 Weizmannia acidilactici
TCGCTGAAAGAAAGGTGCACAAAGGCAAAAGGAAACCGGCAAATCCTCCATAATCCGGTGTATGAAGAAATGAAAGCAAAAGCCAAAAAAAGCCTTTGGTCTGACGAGGGCGCGCAAATCTACGCCCGGAGAAGAATCGAGGTAGAAAGCGTGTTTGGTCATATCAAAAGTTCCGCAGATTTTCTTGCGGAGGCTGGTCGCCATCGCCCATAACCATCTGAAACAGGCGGAAAAGAACCGACTGCTTCAGAAAGAAGATCCGGAAAATGAGAAAGCCTGTTGAGAAAAATGAATTTCTCAACGGGTTTTCTTGTTTAAAAATGGCTTTTGGGACAGCCCCTTTTTTTCGGAGGCGAGACGCAAACGGTCGGCCGGATGTTGTTTTAAACCGGCGGGTGGGGTATGTGCGGGCTATCTATCTGCCACCTGCCCTGCTTGTTTATCAGCTGAAATGCCGAAAATATCACGAATTTTGCAACTATACCAACAAAAATCCTGCACATATCCTCAAAATATTGCGGCAAGAGGTATATACCTACACGGGTGTGCTGACAATCTAAAAAAATAACCAGGCTCCTTTGATGGGGAGCCTGGCCGCGCCCGATTCTTATAATACCGGCGCCATTGTTTCTTTCAATACTTTTACGGAGTGGTCAAACTGTTGTTGCTCTTTTTCGTTCAATTTAATTTCAACGACTTCGCGGATGCCCTGGCGGTTAATAATGGCAGGCACACCGATGTAAACATCACTGTTGCCGTACTGCCCTTCAAGGTAAGCCGATACCGTCAATACGCTGTTTTCGTTGTTCAGGATGGCTCTTGTAATACGGGTTAAGGACATGCCGATACCGTAGTAAGTCGCACCTTTGCGCTCAATGATGTGGTAAGCCGCATCACGTGTATTGACAAAAATTTCTTCCATCGTTTTTTCGTCAATTTTTCCTTTTTCCGCATTGTATACGATGCTTTCATAGCCAATGGTTGTATGGCTCCATACTGGAAGTTCCGTATCGCCGTGTTCGCCGATGATCAATGCGTGCACGTTTCTCGGGTCAATTCCGAAATGGGCGCTCAACGAATTGCGTAGACGGGCCGTGTCAAGCACAGTACCGGAGCCGATAACATGTTCTTTTGGCAGCCCGGACTCTTTCCATGTTACATAAGTCAAAATGTCAACAGGGTTGCTAGCAACAAGGAAAATACCGCTAAATCCGCTGTCCATGATGCTCTTGATCATGCCTTTAAAGATTTTTGCGTTTTTGGCAACGAGGTCAAGCCTTGTTTCGCCCGGTTTTTGCGGGGAACCTGCAGTAATGACAACAAGGTCGGCGGTGCCGCAATCCGAATAATCGCCTTTCCATACACGGGTTGGCGTCGGGGCAAACGGAAGGCCATGGTTCAAATCCATTGCTTCCCCTTCCGCTTTTGCTTCGTTAATATCAATTAAAACAAGTTCTTCTGCAACGCCCTGGTTAATCATTGCATAGCAATAACTTGTGCCTACTGCGCCAGTTCCGATCACTGCAACACGGTTTACTTTTTTCATGTGTTAATCTTCCTTTCCTATCAAAAAGTTAAGAATGTATCCACTGTATGAAACCAGTTTTACAAGCCCAGTAAGCCGCCGTTTGAACACAGTTCCAAGTACAGGCAATTTTAAAAGTATTGTTCCAACTTCAATGGATTTCATACACTTGTTTTTCCTTCATAACAGGAAATTGAAACTTGCCGCGGAATGTGCCGGCATGGCTTCCGAAACTTATTGTACTGTTCGCACAAGCATGACTGGATTTGAACGTTCTTTTCATTTTCCTTCATGCCACAAAACTAAGTATACCACCTTTTTTGTGATTAGATTCACAAAATTTATGGCAAAAAAATGAAAGTTTCCCCACTTTTTTGCGTGATTTTGAATGATTATGACGTTTTTTTCAAATCATCCGTTTACATTTTTCGCTAATCTGTTTATTTAAAATGATATTTCTATTACGCATTTTTTGGTGTCTATATGTAAAAAATAAGCCAAATGAAAATGTTAAATTTTAACAAGAAAAAATCCCCCGGCAGGAGGATGAATGCTGTGGATTTTAATCGACTAGGCTTCATGATAACGCAATTTCTGATGGGCAAAAGCATCTTACGAAAGGAAAAAACTGCGGTTGATAAAAAGACGGACTTCTTCGATGCTGAAGCCAATTCTCTTTGCTAAAATTAATTGGTACCACTCCCGGTCGGCTTCTTCCAGCTGGTTCATAGATTTTGCCTCCTTGTTTGTGGCAACCCTGCCGTCATAGCAATCATGCCTTAGACCTGTGGCTTTGCACCTTTACCTTTCAGTAATTTGCTCTTTCATTTTTTGTTCATATTACTTGTATTCTTACAATAAGCGATATTGCGACCGTTTTCAATCATAATACCTAAACAAAGCAAAACTCAGGAAAAAAGGACTGTTTTTGACATATTTCACGGCAGCGAAACCTGTTTCACCCGGGGGCCTGCCCGTATCCTTTTGGGAAAGTCGAATAAAAAAAGTGGGGTGCCCGCTTAATTAAAAGAAAATAACGATTTAAAAAATGATTCAATCGAACTGACGAATTTCGACCACCAAGAAGGTTGCTGCTGCTGTGTTTGGAACGCGGCAGTAGCTGCTGTTCGGGTTTGCGCCGTGCCGGAGGAAAACGCATCATCTGCCTGCCTTGCGGATGTACTGCCCGTATCGGATACAGTTGTAGAAGTGCCTGTTACTTTTTTCTTAAATACCAACACGTACGTCTTCCGTTCGCTTCCATTAGTCACAACAACCGATACGACTTTTTCCGCTTCGTTTTTCCCAATTGAAATTTTGCCGGCCGAACTGTCTCGAATGGATACTGTTGATCCTGAATATGTTGGCGTTGCCGTAATGGTAACGGATTCTAAGCTGGTGGCAAGCTTAATATGGTACGTATACTCATTTTTGCTGAAATCTTTATTCCACGTCCCTTTGGAAACTGTAAGCGATGAGAGCGTCGCTTTGCTTACTGCCGCAGTGCTGCCTTTTGTGCCCATATTTTTCACCGAAACAGCCGCCGAAGTTTTCAGCGCCGTTGTGCCGGCGGATAAGGAACTGTTTTTCCCCGAAAAAGCTGCCGCCATTTTGAAGGCGATGCCGGCTGCAGTCTTGTTTAAGGCTTGTGAAGCCATGCTGTTTCCGCCTGATGTTTGATTCCAGGCCTCCGACATGCCGCTTGCTGTTTTCCCGGCCAACGCGCCTTGCTTCACTATGCCTTCACTACCTGCCCCCGCTTGTTTTGACGCGCCTGTGTTTTTTGTGCCCGGCTGTTTAGAGGTGCTGCCAGGCAATTCGGCTTTCGTTCCGCCCGTCTGCTTACCTTGGTTCAGCGGTTTTTCATCATCCTTTCTCGTCACATGTAATGTATACGTTTTGGCTTCGCCGTTTTCTGCCGTTACTATGATCGAAATCGTTGTTTTTTCGACCGGCAGCTTGACTGAAACAGCTTTCGATTTATACATAATGCCGTTTACTTTGACAGAAGCTGTGCTGTCTTTCACTTTCGGCGTAATTTTGAGAACCGATGTACTGTTTGGAACCGTCACGTTATATGAAGTTTTAGATGATTGAAATGCCGGCGACAAACGCCCCGCAGATAATAGAATGCCGGACAAGCGGTTATCGGCGCTCTATTCCCGGGTGATTGCCAGTGAATATACAGTCGGAGTTGCTATCCCGGATGAATCCGAAACCTCTATCGTGAAAGTATTTTTTCCGGTTTTAAGATCCAAACCCGTTTCCACCCCGTTTGAGACCTTTTCTCCGTTGACTTTGATCACCGCATTTTCAACATTGCTTTTTAATATAAGGCCGATTTTGGCCACGCTGTTTGCAACAGTCGCTTCATATATCGTCGTGTCCGGAGAAAATTTTTGGGAAAGTGTTGCACCGTTGATCGTCATTTCCGAGAGTTTAGCTGCCTGTTCCGTTTCAGGCAAGCCCGTTTGCGACGTTGAGTTTGTTGGCGATGTCCCTGAGTCCGACGTTTGGCTTGTTAACGATGTTCCCATTTGTGGTGTTTGGATTGCAGCCATACCACTTTGCCCGGCTGTTGAAGAGATGCTTTGATCCTCCTGCACGGCAGTTGAAGGACCCGAAGTGCCTGCGGCTAATGCTGTATAAGGCAGCTGCGAAACCGTCCCAAGCCCCACCATTGATACAATGAGTGCTGTTTTCACGCCTTTTTCCACTTTCATGTTCGTTCCACCCGCATCCTTTTTCCATTACTAGCCCTAGTATAGCGCTTTTTGCTTAAATCTTGCTTAAATTTCGGAAAAGGTACGGGTGCTTATTAAAATATTCCTGTTGGAACCTTCCGAAAAAAAGCGCTCGCTTCCGGACGCTGTTTCACTACTGTATTGTTTGCGGCGTATTGACAAGGTGGGAAACAGGCAAACCACTTAAGAATCTGCCGATATTTTTTTCGGTGATTTTGCCGATCCTCCGTACACATTCCGCCGTTGCCCCTCCGATATGCGGGGTGGCGACCACATTCGGGAGGCCGGCCAGTTTTGAATCGGTCGGTTCTTTTGAAAAAACATCTAGTGCGGCGCCTTTTATGCTACCGGCCTTCAACACTTCATACAGGGCGCCTTCGTCAATGATATCCCCCCTCGCAATATTGATTAAAAAAGCCGAACGTTTCATTAGAGCAAGCCTTTTCCGGTCAAGCATGCGGTAAGTGGAGCTTTTTAGCGCCGTGCAGACCGTGACATAATCGGAGGTTTCCAGCAGCTCTTCCAGTTCAACAAACGAAACATCCCATTTCCGGGCCGCCTGCACATTCATATATGTTCCGCTTGCCACGATTTCCATTCCGAAGCCGGATGCCAATTGCGCGATTTTTTGCCCGATGCTGCCGAAGCCGATAATGCCGAGCCTTTTGCCACCGAGTTCATTGCCGATTGCAATCCCCCATCCACCTGCTTTTACCGCCCGGTCGGATTTTGGAATTTGCCTTGAAACGGACAGCATCAGCCCGACCGCAAGCTCCGCAACGGAGGATGCATTCTGTCCGGGGGCGTTTGTAACAAAGATGCCTTTTTCCGCTGCATAATCGAGGTCAATATTATCCACCCCCGTACCATATTTGAGAATGTATTTCAGAGACGGAGCCGCATCAATCACTTCTTTATCCACGCGGTCAATGCCGTTGATGTAAATATCAGCATCTTTTAAGTAAGCCATCAATTCCCGCTGATCGGCTGCATAGTCCTTAATCAGGCAGGAAACTTCCACACCGAGGTTTTCGAGATTTTCCACGATTTGCGGATATGCCTCGTAAAAAGGACGCCCGATCGAAAACAATACTTTCACCGCGTTAAACCTCCTTTGTTGGCCGCTTATATACTTCCATTTGTAACCATTATCCAACGTTTTCCCGCTTTTATCATTATTCTTGTTAGAAAATCTTCCGCAAAATCGCAAGGCGGAAGGACTTCTCACAATCATAAAAGCCATTTTAATGAAAAAAATACTGAGAAGGACATTCTTCTCAATAGGGGCTCTTTTAATGCAGGAAATTTGCATACAGCAGTGCCTCTTCTCCCTGCTTTTTCTCCTGTTCGCTGATTTTTCACACTTTTCCGCTGATATTTTTAAGGTCCCCGCCGATTTTCCTGGGTAGTCCGCCGATTTTTCCGCAATTTCCGCTGATTTTGCAATTTCAGGGGGAACGGGCGGTCTTTGTTTCGCATAAGGGTCCCGGCTCCCGCCCGGCCTCTTTCCCCGCAAGAGTCCCATTAAATCCAGTGAAATCGTATTGCAACTAAAAAAGGGGGTGCCGTTTCCCTGACTTTTGGGGCCGGCCCCTTTTTATCTGCGGATTTTTTACCCTTCCCGCAGGCAATTATAAAAAGTTTCCATCGCCAATTTGTTGTACCGCCTGTAATCAAACGGCTCTGAAGCCAGTTCTCCGCCGCGTTCCAGCACCGCAAGCATCCCTTTTTCGAGCCCGTTTATACTGTTTTCAACAAGGAGGCCGTACTTGCCGCCCTCGAGCACGGTCCGGTTGGCGACGATATCTGTCGCAATGATTTTCATGCCGAGCGTCATCGCTTCAAGCAGAACCATCGGCTGCCCTTCGTAATGCGAAGACAGGACAAAACAATCGCATCGGCGCAAAAGCGGAAAAGGATGTTCGATCTGCCCCAAAAGGAAAGCAGCATCCCCAATGCCCAGACTGTCGATTAACGACTGGAGCTCCTCTTTCAGCGGGCCCTGGCCGAGGATGAGCAAACGGCTTACCGGATGTTTCGCATAGACATTGGCAAAAGCCCGGATCAGCCTGTCCTGCCCTTTCTCAGGTGACAGCCTGCCCATATTGACGAAATGGTAACGGTCTTTCTCGGGAATAAACGTGATTTCTCCCCCCATTTCCATTTGATACTGCGGGCGCTTCTCCTCCATCTTAAAGATGCGCTCCGGTTGAATCGAATTCATCACATAGTAAAATTTTTCCATCGGGGCATATTTCGATAAACGTTCACGGTTCAGCTCCATTGTCCCTTTTGAAACACTTACAAGCTTGTCAAAATCGTTATAGACCGTAAACAGCCCCCTCAAATTAATATAGTGCGGCATCTTCCCGTTTATAGTTTTACGGCTTTCGGAAAGCAGGTCATTGTGCATAAAACAAATTTTCTTTTTTGCTTCTGCCGGAAGAAGATGTTTCGCCCAATACAGGCTATAGCCGCTGAAATCGATGACATAATCAAATGCCGTGCGCCCGAATAAACGCCGGTGTTCGCGTTTGTACGCCCGGTGCGGATAAAGCTTTTGCTCAAGCCGGCCGCGCTTTCCAAAATGGTGGATCCATTTATCCCGGTACACTTCGGGAAGCGTGTACAGCGGAAGCCCGGGCTTAAACAACAGGCGGACAGCAGGATGGATCTTCGCGATGTTTTTCAGCACTTCCTGTGAACGCGGATAGCCGCTGAAACAGCTGACGTCATAACGGCTGTGGTCAAGATTATTCATTAAATTGATAAAAGAGGAAGTGATCCCGTTATCTTTTAATCCACCCGGATAAATCAGGATTTTTTCTTTTCCCGTATTTAAATGATCCAATACCTTTACATCGCCGGTTTCGCCATGAAAAATAAAACGGATAATCCGCTCCGTTGCATTCCCGTCCTCATACAACACAAACGCCTGCTTAGCTGCTTCATACCGTTCCCTGTACTGTTCCTGTAAATCCCCAATCTGCGGGAGCGCCTTTACAACATCCCTCACATGGGAAAATACGGGGCCCGGCAGTTCCTCAAATTTAAAATAACAACCACGTTCTTCTTTATAGCGCTCTGCATCCGGCACATAAAACAATATCGGCCTGTTTGTCACAAGAAAATCAAAGAAAATGCTGGAGTAATCGGTCACCAGCACATCGACGCCTGCAAGCAGTTCATTTGTATCAAACGAATCGGGTACAAGCCTGTTCCGGAGGGCCGGTAGTTTTGCCGATTCCCCGTAAAGATACGGGTGGACTTTCAGCAGGAAATTGTATGCATCGCCTGCTTCCCGCACGAGCACAAAAAAATCTTCCATAATCTTTTCGGCATCATTTTCCACATGTGATACATCTTCCCCTTTCCATGTCGGGGCATAAAGAACCGTTTTTTTCTCAGGATCAAGCTTTAAACCGAGACTTCTCAATTCCTCCCTGACTTTCCTAGCTTCGGTCCGGATTGTCAAATCGATGCGCGGGTAACCTGTTTCAAGAATCCTGCCCCCGTAAAGCCCTTTTAATTTGTAACTGTCCGTATACATTTTTGTCGTATGCGGATTCGGGCTCAGCAAATAATCCGCGCTCAAAAAATTGCGCACGACATTTTGCGAATGCGCAGGATTTCCCGGAATGTCAAACCCCATGCGTTTCAGCGGCGTCCCATGCCAAGTATTGATATAAATCTGGCCCGGTTTCGGGGAAAAAAACGATTGGAACGTCGCATTGTTAATCAAATACCCGGATGAGGCGAGCGCCTTTAAGTAGCTTTTCGAATTCCGCCTGACAAATTTCACATTCGGGCGGTTGCGGTATTTTGCAATCACCGGTCCGGCCGCGGCGAAATCGCTGAATGACCAAATATGTATGAAATCCTGATAATCCGGATGATCAAGCAGATATTTAAAAATGGCATACGGATTATCCGTTATCCCGGCGCCATCCCGGCATTCGTAAAAAATGGCCCGCTTGTTGATGCCGAGCCGTTCGTAATAACCGGCATACTGGCAGGCAAGGCGGTGGTTCTCTTTCAGCAGGTAACGGCCGATGGGCTGCACCAAAAATTTAGCGCCTTTTTTAAAAATTTTCTTTTTCATCCCAAACAACCCCTTCGCACATAGATCATGCCTATAGGTTGCCCAATTACACGCCGGTTTATATCACCGTGCGGGTGAAAAAGCGGTTTTTAAAAAAGGCTGTTCCGCAGATCAACAAACAAAGAAAACCCGTTGGGAATCATAACGTTCCCTATACGGGTTTTCTTGTTTCAAATGGGCTTTTAGGATTAGCCCTACCTTACCGTATTAAAATTTTCCGATTGCTTTTCGTCTGTCGTATTGCTGAAAACCGGGATTTAAAATTTCCCCGAGAATTCCTTCCGTGTAAGCTGCAAAAGCCGGCTGCGTACGGATGCGCGGACGCGGAAGGCTGATCGCCTTATCCATTTTGACTTCGCCATCCGCAAGCAGGATCACACGGTCAGCGAGGCGAACCGCTTCCTCTACATCATGTGTCACCAGAATTGCGGTAAATTGGTTTTTGATCCAAACCTCCTCAATCAAGTTCTGCATTTCCATCCTCGTTAATGCATCCAGCGCGCCGAGCGGTTCATCCAGCAAAAGCAGCTCTGGCTCGTGGATCAATGCACGGGCAAGCGCCACCCGCTGCTTCTGCCCGCCGGAAAGGAACTGCGGATAATGCTTCGCCTTATCTTCCAGCCCGACGCTCCGCAAAGCTTCCATTGCTTTATCCTTAAAGCCGCCTGTTAAGCCGAGGTCGATGTTGTCTATCACTTTTTTCCATGGCAGAAGCCGCCCGTCCTGGAACATCATGCGAGCCCGGCCGTTTGTGCCTGCCACCTTTTCCCCGTTTTGGGTAATGGTGCCTTCCGTCGGCTGTTCGAGCCCGGCGATCAGGCGGAGTAGCGTGCTTTTCCCGCACCCGCTTTTTCCGACAACCGCCACAAATTCCCCTTTTGCAATTTGCAAATTGATGTCTTTTAACACATGGAGATCCCCGTAAGCTTTCCCGACATGTTCCGCTTTTAACACAAATTGTTCTTCTTTCACGTTTCCACTCCCTTCCGCTTAAGCCGTCTGTTTTCTCCAGCGCAGCCATTTATTTTCAAAAAATTTCGCAACCATGTCCGATACTTTTCCGAGAATGGCGTAAATCACAATGCTGAGCACGATGACATCCATCTGCATAAACTCACGGGCATTCATGGACATATAGCCGATACCGGAATTCGAGGCGATCGTTTCCGCTACAATGAGCGTCGTCCACATCACGCCGAGCGCATAGCGAATTCCGACCAAAATAGAAGATAACGCACCCGGAAAGATAACTTGAAAAAACAGCGACATCCCGTTCAACCCATAGGCTTTTCCCATTTCAATCAACCCTTTGTCAACTGACTTAATACCATGGTACGTATTGATATAAACCGGAAATAAAACCCCGAGCGCAACGAGGAAAATTTTTGATGTTTCATCGATCCCGAACCATAAAATGACAAGCGGAATCAAGGCAAGATGGGGGATGTTGCGTAGCATTTGTATGGAAGAATCAATCAGAAGATCGGATATTTTAAATATCCCGTTTAAAATGCCAAGCGCAAACCCTATGGACCCCCCGATGAGAAAACCCATCAGCGCCCGGTAAAGGCTGATACCGATGTTTTGCGCCAGTTCGCCGGATGCCGCAAGCCCGATCCCAGCTTTCACAACCGAAACGGGCGAAGGCAGGATATTCACCGGAATGGCGCCGGCCGTGCACAACACCTGCCACACGGCCACAAGCAGAACCGGTATTGCCCACGGGATCGCACGCGCCGCCCATTTCTTTTCTTTCTGCATCATCTGCACCTCCCTATTTCAAAACCGCATCCTGGACATTTACTTTCTTCGGAACGACTTTTAATTCGTAAAATAAATCAGCGATCGATTGCTGTTCTTTCAAGATGGTATCCGAAATTTTGCTGAAGCCGTATACGCGCCGTTCAACCGCTGTTTGTACTGTCTTCTTATCCATTTTCAGTTCTCCGGCAAGTTTATTAACCAGTTCGCTGTGGTGGTTGTTTGCCCATTCCATTGCTTTTTCCGTTTCCTCCAAAACCGCATCCGTCACTTTTTTATGCGATTCGGCGTAGCTTTTTGATGCAATAATGAAATCCCGGTCGGTCGTCAATCCTTCGCCGCTTACAAGCATTTTTGCACCCGCATTCACCTGTGCGGAAGCAGTGTAAGGATCCCAAACCGCCCATGCATCGACATTGCCTTTTTCAAACGCGATCCGCGCTTCTGAAGGATCTAAATAAACCGGGGTTATATCTTTCAATGACAAGCCCGCCTTTTGCAGAGCTTTTACAACAAGGTAATGGGAACTGGACCCTTTCGAAAAAGCGACCTTCTTCCCTTTTAAATCCGAGATGGACTTGATTGAAGAATTTTTAGGGACAAGAATACCGCTCCCTTTTGCTTTCGAATGACCGACCCCGACATAGACAATTTTGTAACCGGAAGCCTGTGCGGTAATCGGCGGAATATCCCCGGTACGTCCATAGTCAATGCTGCCCGCGTTCAGTGCCTCAATGAGAGCGGAACCGTCCTGGAATTGTTTCCATTCGACTTTATAGCCCATTTCCTTCAGGCGCTTGTCCAATTCACCGAGTGATTTTGTAATATGTAGCGGGTCGCCCTTTTGGTAGCCGATGCGGATCGTTTTCCTGTTTGAGGAGCTGCTCGAATCCGAACCGCATCCGGCCAGGGCGGAAACAGCAACAAGCAAAAATGCCAGCAGTAAAACAAGCGGTCTCTTTCTTTTCACTTTTTTCCCTTCTTCCTTTTTAAAGTTAAGCAAAATTGCCCAATATGGCATGCATGTTTTTCACAAGGCCGTATAATTCCCCCGGAACTTGTGAGTCCCTTGGGAACGATATTTCTCGTGATTTTTTCGTAATGGTTTAGCGTCCGGACTGCCCGGCGATTTTCTGCAGCCCCATTTCCTGTTTCAGACGGATGCGCTGGATTTTTCCGGTTGGGCCGACTGGCAGTTCTTCTGCAAATTTGATTTTTGACGGGCATTTATAGCTCGATAAAGACCGGCGGCAATGCTCCATCACCGCTTCTTCCAACGCTTTTAATGAAGCCGGGTCGTCGTTTTCCGGCACAATGCAGGCGGCTACCTGCTCGCCGTATTTCGGGTCAGGCACACCGATGACCGCCACCTGGTGCACGCCAGGCAGCCCACGGATCACCTCTTCAACCTCATACGGGCTGATCTTTTCACCACCGCGGTTAATCAGCTCTTTTTTTCGCCCTACGATGAAGACGTATCCTTCTTCATTCACATAACCGACATCGCCGGTATGGAACCAGCCGTCCCGGAAATCGTCCTAGTTTTCGGCCTTCACATATTCCGTAATGATATTTTTGCCGCGGATCACAATTTCTCCGACCGTTTTCGGCGGAAGATGCTGCCCGGATTCATCGGAAATGGCGAGTTCCACCCCAACCGGGATGCCTACCGAACCAAGTACCCGTTTTTCCGGCGGAAGCGGATTTACACAAATTTGACTGGCCGCTTCCGTCATCCCGTACGACTCAATGATTGGAATGCCGAATTCCTGCTCAAAACGCCGCGCATGCAAAATCGGCAGCTGCGCGGATGCTGAGCGCACAAACCGCAGATGATCCGGAATTTCTTTGGGTTTTTCGATATTTAAAATAATGGAAATCACCGCAGGCACGGCTGATATCCATGTAATTTTTTCTTCACAAACCGTTTTCCAAAACTTCGAGGCGCTGAATTTCGACTCTAACACGATTTTTCCGCCCGAAAGCAGCGTCGACAGGACAGCTACCACTTCCGCATTAATATGGAAAAGCGGCAGGAAGCAATACGTAATATCATCCGAAGTCAGCCGGTGGGAGGCAATAATGTTTTGGGCCGCCGCAAACACTTGGTCATGGGTAAGCCCGACCGCTTTCGGGCTGCCGGTTGTTCCTGATGTATAGAGCAGAATGGCAATTTGATCTCCAGCGGGTTCCCTGCTCTTCCGAACGATTGCAGCACCCTGGTTTTTTCTCTCCTCCCATGTGCCTTCGCTTCTTACAAACCAATGAAAATTCTGCATTTTTTCATCCGCTACAAAAAGATTTTTAAGAGAACTTTCGCCGTTTAAAAGTTCATCCGCATGAACACCGCGCGCAATACCGTAAACCGGCCGGCAGCGGTTGACAAACGCCCGCAGCTCATACGCCGGCATTTCCGGATTTACCGGGCAGACTGTTGCCCCGTAGCCGATCACCGCCATATAGGCGGCCGCAAAAGTATAGGAATTCGGAAGGCTGAGCAAGATCCGGTCGCCGGGCTGTACGCCCGCCGCTGCGAGATCGCTTTGTATTTTTGCAATATCCCCCTGTAATTCATGTGTCGAATACCAGCGCCCGGCATCTTTGATCAATGGTTTATCCGGGCCAGTTAACAAATCGTCCAGTCTTTCTATTAAATAAGACATCATACCAGCTCCTAAAATCATTAAATTTGTTGCTTGTCCGGCACCTGTACCGTTTTGGCGCGGACCGGAAATTTCGATTTCCTGCCGATGCAGTAGGACAAAATCGGAGTTTTATAGAAAATGTACGCAATCAGCATGGAAGAAAAATAAACAAATAAAATGCCAAACGGCAGGGACCCGTAAAACAGCCATTTGTTTCCAGCCAAATGAGGCATCATGTATTTGCCCATCACATATAAAGAAAACGGCTGCACCAAATACATGCCGAACGAGGTTTGAGAAGCTGTCATCACAAAGCAGCTGAATAGCTTCCACTTCCTCTCTGTGCGCCGTTTTGCCCACAACCTCCCAAGATACAGTACGAGCGCCACCACAAGGAGGGCCCATGGGAGATAGACCGGCTGGTGCACAGACTGGGCTTTATGGTCGCTTTCATGCAAAATAAAGCGGTTCAGGTAGTAATGGATCCACATCATGACCAAACTGGCACAGAATATGCTTGTTAAAAAACGAGCATGTTCTTCAATAAATTTGACAATTTTATCGTAATGGCAGGCAGCAATTCCCCCGGCAATAAAATAGCATTGGTACGTCAGCACAAATACGCCATAATTCGCGAAAAGATAAGGCCAATGGGAAGTGTCCAGATGAGGTATTCCAAACTTGAAAAACGCTGTCATTGCAAGCTGGAGATACGCGCTCCAGAGAAAAATCTGCATGTGGTATTTTTCGAATTTGCGCAAACCGTGCAGCATCAGCGGAAAGATCATGTACAGCTGCAGCGTCACCAACACATAATAAATGTAAAACTGATCTCCGTGGATCAGGGAAACCATTAAAGTTTTTACAAAGTTGAAAAAAGACCCGTGCAGATTTATCGAAGAAGCGGCACTTCTAAAAAGAATATAGGCAATATTCCAAAATACATAAGGAATCATCGTGAAAAACAGGCGTTTTTTCCAAAAAGCCACAGTTTGGAAATCGCGCCGGTAATACGTTATAAACAGCACCAGCCCGGTAATAAACATAAATGCCATTCGCATGACATGCATGGAAGAATGCACGGCGGACATCGCAAGAAATTCCACTGTCCAGTCTTCCAACCGGCTGTCGTAAATGGACATCGTGTGGACAGACAGTACACAGAGCATAATGAAGCCGCGCATAAAGTCGATCTCATATAAATGGATTTTTTTCAACGAAAAACATTCCCCCTTTTCTTTTATTGCCGGCTGACTTTTCTTCTACTTTAGCAACGTTTTCTTAATTTATTATTAATGAACCAATTGATTCTTTAAATCTTTATTGAGAAAGTTCAAATAGGAGGTTTTCAAATCCGAACAATATATGTTATTGACTTTTTAATATTCGTATTTTATGCTTTTGTTATCTATAAAAAACTGTAAGCATAAGGTTTCAACTTCAAAATAGCGGGAATATAATTATGTAACTGTTTTTTAATTTTATAA
>NZ_BKZR01000063.1:0-14205 GCF_008974225.1 Weizmannia acidilactici
GGGTATCATGGAATACATTGCGCATATTCGGAGAAGTGACCGAAAAATTCAGACAGTTAAGGAGCATCTATTGGATGCGAAAGAATTAGCTGAAACTTATGGTGAAAAAATCGGGGTGAAACATATAACCGGGCTTGCCGCATTGCTTCATGATCTTGGGAAATACACTGGCGCATTCCGCAACTATATTTTGGAAGCGGTAAACCATCCGGATTTGCCTCCAAAAAGAGGGAGTGTGGATCATTCTACTGCTGGAGGGAAGCTTTTATTTGAAATGTTTCATCCTTCGGCAAAAGCTAACCCTTATAAAGCATTATTGGCTGAAATTGTGGGCAATGCAATTATTTCCCATCACTCTTATCTTCAGGATTTCATCAGTCCGGAACTGGAACTAAAGTATTTAAATCGGGTCCAAAATAAAAAAATAGAAGAATTTGAAACGGCCAAAGCCAATTTCTTTGAAAGAGTGATGGACCAATCAAGTTTTATGAATTACGTCAACCAGGCTGAAGAAGAATTGAAACAGTTTATTATTCAAGATCCATCGAAACCTCTTGCCCATAAACTGATGTTTTTAACTAAATATATTTTCAGCGCTTTAATTGATGCGGATCGGACGAATACAAGGTTATTTGAGGAAAACATGCCGCATGGTAAGACTGATAATATTAAAGAATTATTTAGCCTGTATTATGAGAGGTTAATTTCTGTTATAAAGGAATTTCAGAAAAAACCAACTGCTAAAACTTCTATCAATTTACTAAGATCCGAGATGTCAGAACAGTGTGATGTGTTTGCAGATAAGCCTTCCGGTATTTATACACTGTCTATTCCAACCGGGGGCGGCAAAACGTTAGCCAGTTTGCGGTATGCTCTTAAACACGCTAAACTTTACGGTAAAAAACGCATTATTTATGTAGTGCCTTATACAACCATCATTGAACAAAATGCAGGAGAAGTACGAAAAATTTTACAGGATGAAGTCAATATTTTAGAGCACCATTCCAATGTGGTGGAAGACTCAGATGAAAACGATGAGTTACAGGATGGAATTATGAGTGTAAAGCAGAGGTTAAAACTCGCTAAGGACAATTGGGAAGTTCCTGTCATTTTTACAACGATGGTTCAATTTTTAAATGTTTTTTATGCGAAAGGCAGCAGAAATATTAGACGGCTTCACAACATGAGCGAAGCAGTTTTGATTTTTGACGAAGTACAGAAAGTTCCTGTATCTTGTGTGTCTTTGTTTAATGAAGCACTGAATTTTTTAAAAACATATTGTCACTCCAGCATCCTTTTATGCACTGCAACCCAGCCAGCGCTGGATTTTGTTGAACATAAATTGCAGTTAAAACCGGATGTGGAGATTGTTCGTAATTTGGACAAGGTAATTGAAGCGTTCAAAAGAGTTGAGATCATTGACAGGGCAACAGACGAAACCTTCAACACGGAAAAACTCACTGGTTTTATTAAAGGAAAAATTCAAAAAACTTCCAGTGTATTAGTCATTCTGAATACGAAGGGCGTTGTAAAAAAACTATATGAGCAGTTAAAAGCAAGTGGGAATGAAACCAAGATTTTCCATCTGAGCACATCTATGTGTGCGGCTCATCGTAATCAAATATTAAAAAATATACGAACTTGCCTTGGAAACGGAGAAAAAATCATTTGTGTAAGTACGCAGCTAATAGAAGCAGGAGTGGATGTAAGTTTTGATTGCGTGATCCGCTCTTTGGCGGGGTTGGACTCGATTGCGCAGGCAGCGGGCCGATGCAACCGCCACGGGGAAAAGAAAATGGGTTATGTTTATGTGATAGACCACAAAGAAGAAAATTTGGACCGACTGCCGGAAATTAAGAAAGGAAAAGATATATCCCAGAAGATTTTAACCGACTTAAAAAATGACCCGGGTTGTTATGATGGAAATATCCTTTCAACAAAAGCAATGGAGAAATATTTTAAAGAGTTTTATAGGGAGTTTGATTCAGACTTAGATTACTTTATCCCAAGTCTTGAAAAAAATATGATGGAGATGTTGACAAAGGATCCCAATCATTACAGCTATGCTGTTGCTTATTACAAAAATAAGAAAAAGAAATTTCCTTTGTTTTTAAGTAGCAGTTTTTATACAGCGGCGGAAAATTTCCACGTCATTGATGATAAAACAACTTCTGTTATTGTGCCTTTTCACGAAGGAAAAGACGTAATTGCGGAATTAACCAGCTTAACCAGCAATGCTACTATTGAAGATCTTGGTAAACTTATGAAAAAAGCCCAACAATTCACGATTAACCTTTACAGCCAAGAACTAAAGGATTTGGAGAAAAATGGGGGGATCGTAAGTTTGTTTGACGGCAAAATCTTAGCTTTAAAAGAAGGCGCTTACGACGAGGAATTTGGTTTAAATATTGCAAACGACAGCCAATTGGGTTTTCTGGCATTTTGAAAGGGGCAGTCCCAAAATAAACTGGGCAAAAGGGGTGCTCGTTTTTGATGATCGTGAAATTTGCTTCTTTTTCGCACGCGTCGCGAGCCTCCCCGCCCGTACCTCAGCACGAGGGGCCTCGCTTGGCTCGCATTCCCGCAGGAGTCACAGAAATTAACGATCATCGAATTCTCCCTGTTTTTAAAGGCTTTTGGGACTGCCCCTTTCATATCATATACTATATTTTTCAATCCGCGCTTTATGGGTTTACAAAATTAAGGACACGTAAAAGCTTATCCACTTGTAGACTGTAGCTTCTGGAAGGCCATATTTACTGCAGATCTGTTTTACTGGGGTTCCAGTTTGATAGAGTTGAACCACCATTCCTTAAAAGCGGCATTATGGTTTTTTTGGCTTTTCGTTAACGTTATCTATATCGATACACCTCCCTTCTATCTTTTATTTAACTAAAAAGGTGTCCATGAAACTATGATACCCATTTAGCGACAAACCCATTATAACATTAAAAAGGAATGATAAAAGCTAATATTATATATTATATTGAAGATTCTGTTTTTAAGTAGTATGATGTAATTGTCAAAAAGATATAAAAACTGAGAGGAGGGGGAAAATGAGAAATTCCATTGAGTTTGAAGTGTATGGGAAATATGCGCTGTTCACCGATCCACTGACAAAAATGGGTGGGGAAAAGCTCAGCTATCAGGTACCTACATACCAGGCATTAAAGGGAATAGTCGAGTCTATTTACTGGAAACCCACATTGCTTATGATTGTCGATGACTTGCGTGTCATGAATCCGATTCGGATGGAGTCGAAAGGCGTCCGGCCGATCGAATACGGCGGGGGGAATACGCTGGCGAATTATACTTACTTAAGAGATGTTCGTTATCAGGTACGTGCACATTTCATCTTTAACCCACACAGGCCGGATTTGGCGTTCGACCGCAACGAGAACAAGCATCATAATATTCTTAAGCGTTCCCTAAAAGCCGGCGGCAGGAGGGATATCTTTTTAGGTGCCCGTGAATGCCAGGCTTATGTGGAACCTTGCGTATTCGGAGAAGGTGGGGGCTATTACGATCATGTTGATGAAGTGTATTTAGGGACGATGGTACACGGCATCAATTATCCGGATGAAACTGGCAGTAAAGAAATGGAAGTCCGGTTATGGAACCCGGTCATGAAAAATGGTGTCATCCATTTCATCCGCCCTGACGAATGTAAGCTTGTGCGAAAAATTTCTGAAATGGACATGAAGATTTTTAATGAAAACAACGTTGAGCCTGCAGATAAACTTCTTGAACAATTAGAGAAGGAGGGGGGGAGCAGATGAGTTGGTTATTGAATTTATATGATACGTATCAAGCGAATGTGGATCAAGTGGGGAAAATTGAAAAGAAAAGAAACGGTCAGGAATTCACATTACTTCCAATCTCCCATACTACGCAAACCGCCCATATAGAAGTGGAAGTGACTGAAACTGGCGACTTCCACTCAGCCCGGGTGATTGATAAAAACGATGCCATTACATTAATTCCATGTACCGAAGAATCATCCAGCCGTTCGGGTACAAAAATAGCCCCTTACCCGTTGCATGATAAACTCAGTTATGTTGCTGGAGACTTTGTTGCATATGGGGGGAAAATCAAGAAGGAAGAGCCTTTTTCTTATTATATTTACCAACTGGGCGAATGGGCGAATTCGGAGTATGGAAACGCGAAATTAAAAAGTATTTATATTTATTTGAAAAAGAAACGGTTAATTCATGATCTTGTTGAAGCTGGAATTTTGTTTTTGGATGAAAAAGGGCTTTTAATTGAAAAGTGGGACAGCAAATACGGGAATAAGCCCCCTTTATATTCTACTGTTACTGGTAGTATAGACAGTGCTTTCGTAAGATTTACAGTTTATTCGCCGGAAAAAATTTTAACAAAAATTTGGAAAGACCCTGAGATGTACGATTCATTTATAAAATATTATAACCGCTATTTAAAAGATCAGGATCTTTGTTATGTCACGGGTGAATTATTGCCGATTACTGAAAGGCATGCCAATAAAATAAGGAATTCAGGGGATAAAGCAAAGCTGATTTCTGCCAATGATTCGAGCGGTTTTACGTATAGAGGAAGATTTACAGAAAGCAGGCAAGCAGCGAGCATTAGTTACGAAGCCTCGCAAAAAGCACACAATGCGCTAAAGTGGCTGATTAACAGGCAAGGTAAAATTATTGATAATAGAGTTTTTCTGGTCTGGGAAAACGGCGGGAATGAAGTGCCGTCATTTACAGAAGATTCGTATGATATAACCAGCCTGGATCCTTTTGCGCTTGGAGAAGAAAAGAAGGTTAGTTTTACAAATCAGGAATTTGCCAGAGAGTTTTCAAAAGCACTGGACGGTTATAAAAATAACCTTTTAACTGAATCCAATATTAATATTTTGGTTTTAGACTCGGCAACAACCGGCAGATTAGCCGTTCTTTATTATCGGAATTTAGACAAGGAAATCTATTTTGAAAATCTGGTTAAATGGCATACAACTTGCGTATGGTTTCATCGCTATCGAAAGAATGAAAACAATCAACCAATTTCATTTTTCGGTGCGCCTGCAACGAAAGACATTGCATTTGCTGCATACGGCCCAAATGCAAGCGACAAAATCGTAAAGGGTTTAATGGAAAGGATGCTCCCGTGCATTGTTGAAGGAAGGAAAATTCCAACTGATATCGTCAGAAGTGCATTTCACCGTGCTTCCAACCCGGTTGCAATGGAAAAATGGGATTGGGAAAAAACATTAAGTATTGCATGCGCTTTAATTAATAAAGAGGAGGGATATAATTTGGCACTAGATAAAGAAAATAATAATCGGGACTATTTATTTGGAAGATTGCTTGCGATTGCCGATGTACTGGAAAGAAATGCTCTTGATTCCAGTGAAAACCGTGCGACCAATGCCATCCGCTATATGAACGCTTTTGCACAGCATCCGGAACGTACCTGGAACACGATTCAGGCAAGTTTGCAGCCTTATCAAGTCAGGCTTGGAAAAAGAGGAATATATTATTCGAGATTAATCGATGAAGTGGCATCCAAACTTAAATTCGAGGATTTTAATGATAGGCCTTTATCTGGCAAGTATTTGCTGGGTTTTTACAGTCAGCGCTATGATTTGTATCAGAAAAAAGGAAACGATGCTTCTGAATCAGCTGAAGAACAAAATTAATTGAGGGGGAATATAAAAATGCCAACGTTAGATCATAAAATTGATTTTGCAGTCGTTTTGTCCATTACAAAAGCAAATCCAAATGGTGATCCGTTAAATGGGAATCGCCCGCGCCAAAACTATGATGGTTATGGAGAAATTTCCGATGTTGCTCTGAAACGCAAAATACGAAATCGTCTCCAGGATATGGGTGAAGCAATTTTTGTCCAATCTAATGATAGAAAAACAGATGCTTATAACAGTTTAAGAGAAAGAGCAGAAGCCAACCCGGAACTAAATAATATTTTAAAATCTAAAGATGGATCCAGTGAAGCTTTTGCCGCAATTGCATGTAAAGAATGGATCGATGTCCGCAGTTTTGGCCAGGTTTTTGCATTTAAAGGTTCAGGAAATAAGGGTGTATCTGTCGGAATAAGGGGACCTGTTTCGATCCATACTGCCACAAGTGTGTCACCGATCGATATTACGAGTATGCAAATCACAAAAAGCGTGAATTCGGAACCTGGTAAAGACAGGGGATCCGACACGATGGGGATGAAACACCGCGTAGACTTTGGCGTGTATGTATTTTACGGCAGTATTAACACCCAGTTAGCGGAAAAAACAGGCTTTACAAGTGAAGATGCAGAAAAAATTAAACAAGCATTAGTAACCTTATTTGAAAACGACGCTTCTTCGGCACGTCCGGAGGGAAGCATGGAAGTCCACAAAGTTTACTGGTGGGAACATAATTCAAAGCTCGGCCAGTATTCATCCGCAAAAGTGCATCGATTGTTAGAAGTCACACCGATTGCCGATAATCCTAAGTCTATCAATGATTACTCGATTACTTTAAACGAATTAGAAGGTTTAAAGGTTGAAGTAATCGATGGAATTTGAAGAAGACAATTACCTTATGTTGTCGGGCATCCAGCATTTTCAGTTTTGTAAACGGCAGTGGGCGCTCATTCACATTGAACAATCCTGGGAGGAAAATGTTAGGACAGTTGAGGGGCAAAATATCCATCGTAAAACGGATAGCCCCTTTATCCGGGAAAAACGCGGGGATAAACTGATTGTCCGTGCCATGTCGATTAAGTCAAATGAATTAAAATTCACTGGAATATGTGATGTCGTCGAGTTTGTAAAAAATGATAATGGTGTAGAAATCTTTGGAAATGAAGGCAAGTACATTCCTTATCCGGTGGAATATAAGCGCGGCAAACCAAAAAAGAACGATTCCGATATTTTGCAACTGGCTGCACAGGCGATGTGCCTGGAAGAAATGCTGGTATGCGAAATCGACAAAGGCTATATATTTTACAATGAAATCAAGCATCGGATTAAGGTGCCGATTTCCGAGAAAGAAAAAAATAAGGTGAGAAAAATAGCAGCTGAAATGCAGGATTATTATCAGCGCCGACATACACCAAAAGTAAAAACAGGCTCTTTCTGCAATCAATGTTCCCTTCAAAATTTATGTTTGCCGAATATCATGCGCAAACGATCTGTAAAAAGTTATATAGAAGGGAAGATATTTGAATGAAAAAACTTTTGAATACATTATTTATTACGCAGCCAGATGTTTATCTGTCTTTGGACGGTGATAATATTGTACTTTCGAAAGATAAGGAACAATTGGGGAGGCTACCCTTGCATAATCTTGAAGCAGTCGCTGCTTTTGGTTATACTGGTGCAAGCCCTGCTTTGATGGGCTACTGTGCGGAAAGGAATATTTCCTTAATATTTTTTACGATGAATGGACGCTTTTTGGCAAGAGTAATCGGCAAAAGCAGAGGTAATGTTGTTTTAAGAAAAAAACAATATCGGCTGTCTGATGATGAAAAAGCTTCTGTTCGAATTGCCCGTAATTTTATAGTCGGAAAAGTATATAACCACAAGTGGATGCTCGAAAGAATGACGAGGGATTATCCTTTGCGTATTGATGTAGCCCAATTTAAAGAAGTATCTCAATACCTATCATCAATAATTAAACAAGTTAGAGTGTGTGAGAGTTTAGAAGAGTTAAGGGGATTGGAAGGCCAAGCGGCAATCAATTACAATAAATTATTTAATCAGATGATTTTGCAGCAAAAAGAAGATTTTTTCTTTCATTCCCGTTCACGACGGCCTCCACTGGATAATGTGAATGCCATGTTGTCTTTTGCTTATACTTTGCTTGCGAATGATGTGGCATCTGCTCTGGAAGGTGTCGGTCTTGATGCGTACGTGGGATTTATGCACCGTGACCGGCCGGGACGGATATCCCTGGCTTTAGATTTAATGGAAGAATTGAGAGGAGTGTATGCGGATCGTTTTGTTCTTTCCATGATTAATATGAAGGTGCTCAACAAAGATGATTTTATAAAAAAAGAAAATGGGACAGTTATTATGACAAACGAAGCACGGACAAAATTTCTGAAAGCCTGGCAAAATAAAAAACAGGAAAAGATTACTCATCCATTTCTAGGAGAGAAGATTTCATGGGGATTGGTACCCCATGCGCAAGCGCTATTGTTGGCACGCTATTTAAGAGGGGATTTGGACGAGTATCCGCCTTTTCTGTGGAAGTAGGTGAAATTGTATTGCTTGTTGTGATCACTTATGATGTTAGTACTTTGACGGGTGCAGGACAAAAAAGATTAAGAAAAGTAGCGAAGATTTGCCAAAATTATGGGCAACGTGTGCAAAATTCAGTGTTTGAATGTTTTGTGGACGCAACGCAATTTGCTTCTTTAAAGATCGAACTAGCAAATATCATTGATCCTAAAGAAGATAGTCTAAGGTTTTATCAGCTGGGTAACAACTACAAAAATAAAGTATCCCACGTTGGTGCAAAACCATCTTTGGATTTAGAGGGCCCCTTGATATTCTAGTGCGAAGGTATAGCGCACATTTATTACCGAGCAGCTTCGCACCAATTTATTAACCAATAATTTCAAGATTATGGTTAAATCAGGATAACGTTCTTTGCTTTTGCAAAGGGAATAGTGAATTTTAACTGATTTAAAGCAATAATTTTGGTTATTTTGTCTAAAATTCGCCGTCGCTCCCTACTTGGGGGCGTGGATTGAAATGCGCCCAGAAGATTCTTTTTTTTGTCCTCGAAAAGTCGCTCCCTACTTGGGGGCGTGGATTGAAATCGGTCCGGTATCAAATATCGGGCTTTTTTGTTATGTCGCTCCCTACTTGGGGGCGTGGATTGAAATGTGTATCTGATGGAGTCTATCAATGGGGAGACTCGTCGCTCCCTACTTGGGGGCGTGGATTGAAATCAATCGCGAGCATTAAACATAATGCCCGCCTCATGTCGCTCCCTACTTGGGGGCGTGGATTGAAATCAATCGCGAGCATTAAACATAATGCCCGCCTCATGTCGCTCCCTACTTGGGGGCGTGGATTGAAATATACCGGTGTTTAGCATAATTTAATGCCGCTAGCGTCGCTCCCTACTTGGGGGCGTGGATTGAAATGACGTTATAAATCCGGTAAACATAAAAATAGCCATGTCGCTCCCTACTTGGGGGCGTGGATTGAAATTAAAATTTGGCGGACAAGCGCTCGGGGCCGTAAAAGTCGCTCCCTACTTGGGGGCGTGGATTGAAATGCGTAAAATACCCCCATCCAATGCCCCGAAAAACGTCGCTCCCTACTTGGGGGCGTGGATTGAAATAAAAGGAAATCAACCTAATCTATATATCCAAAGTGTCGCTCCCTACTTGGGGGCGTGGATTGAAATCCTCGCAATGCTGCCTTGATGTCGTCCTCGACCGTCGCTCCCTACTTGGGGGCGTGGATTGAAATTTTTTTGATTCCATCTTATCACCACAACAAAAAAGTCGCTCCCTACTTGGGGGCGTGGATTGAAATCAAAGTTGTTTGCTAGATTCGGCTTGATATACACGGTCGCTCCCTACTTGGGGGCGTGGATTGAAATCTGTATCATGTCCATGTGGAGCAAATTGATTTCAGTCGCTCCCTACTTGGGGGCGTGGATTGAAATAAGAGTTTAGCTAAATCCATTTATTTGACCTCCGGTCGCTCCCTACTTGGGGGCGTGGATTGAAATTCGGAGTTTGTAAAACTCGGATTCGGTCACATAAGTCGCTCCCTACTTGGGGGCGTGGATTGAAATTTGAATAAATAGCACTTTCTTCTGAAGCCGGTTAGTCGCTCCCTACTTGGGGGCGTGGATTGAAATTCTTATTGTAAGATTTGCGTTTACCCGCGCAGCTTGTCGCTCCCTACTTGGGGGCGTGGATTGAAATCCTGCTTTATGCTCAACTTCAACTCATGTCCTTTGTCGCTCCCTACTTGGGGGCGTGGATTGAAATCAACCGTGGACCCCACGAAAGCCAATGCTCTTCCGTCGCTCCCTACTTGGGGGCGTGGATTGAAATTTTGTCCGAAATGTTTGGCTGTTCTCGCTGATGACTGTCGCTCCCTACTTGGGGGCGTGGATTGAAATCTTTCATAGACAAACGCCAGGGCCGGGAATTTATGTCGCTCCCTACTTGGGGGCGTGGATTGAAATGCTTGGTCTTTCGGCGACAACAACGGGCCGAAGTGTCGCTCCCTACTTGGGGGCGTGGATTGAAATAAACAGAACACACAATTTTTCTATATCTTCCTTTGTCGCTCCCTACTTGGGGGCGTGGATTGAAATACTCCTGACTTTCTTCTCCGTTGCCGCTTTTAGGTCGCTCCCTACTTGGGGGCGTGGATTGAAATACTCCTGACTTTCTTCTCCGTTGCCGCTTTTAGGTCGCTCCCTACTTGGGGGCGTGGATTGAAATAGTTTGTCCAATTAAAAACTGCTCTGCAAGGTTCGTCGCTCCCTACTTGGGGGCGTGGATTGAAATATCGAGATACCGATTAAACATCAACAGCCCATCGTCGCTCCCTACTTGGGGGCGTGGATTGAAATATCAATGGCATAAAAAACAAATTCCCGGAATTTTGTCGCTCCCTACTTGGGGGCGTGGATTGAAATCCCTCAATTTCTTTGGCTTGGGCACTATCTTCTGTCGCTCCCTACTTGGGGGCGTGGATTGAAATCTATCGTTATTATCGTATGTAGCTGATCAAGAACGGTCGCTCCCTACTTGGGGGCGTGGATTGAAATATTTACACCAGGACGTTGCTGCAAAGATAAAGCCGTCGCTCCCTACTTGGGGGCGTGGATTGAAATATTGCAAGGTTCAAAATCCTTTGTGCAACGGCCCGTCGCTCCCTACTTGGGGGCGTGGATTGAAATAAAAAGTTACGTAGTTTAGCAGACTAAAAACGACGCGTCGCTCCCTACTTGGGGGCGTGGATTGAAATCCATGCCAACAATTCTTCAGATTGTAAAGGGTTCGTCGCTCCCTACTTGGGGGCGTGGATTGAAATTTTTAGCTGAGCTATTTCATACTTTTGGTCTCTTGTCGCTCCCTACTTGGGGGCGTGGATTGAAATCAAGTAATAGCGCCCGGTGTTGGGTCGTCTTTCGTCGCTCCCTACTTGGGGGCGTGGATTGAAATCGCAAGCTATGTGCGCCAATATTGCCGACTCGATGTCGCTCCCTACTTGGGGGCGTGGATTGAAATTCCATAAACGGTCCGACTTCAAGTCGAAAGTGTAGTCGCTCCCTACTTGGGGGCGTGGATTGAAATATATTCGATTATGGACAGTTACGCGATCGATGATGTCGCTCCCTACTTGGGGGCGTGGATTGAAATAACGGTTATTACTCGGAATCGGCGTATTTGGGTCAGTCGCTCCCTACTTGGGGGCGTGGATTGAAATCTGATTATAAGCAGTAATCAGATGGTTTTGGTCAGGTCGCTCCCTACTTGGGGGCGTGGATTGAAATAACATTTTTTTGCGTGTTTGCGTGTTTGGCGGTGTCGCTCCCTACTTGGGGGCGTGGATTGAAATAACATTTTTTTGCGTGTTTGCGTGTTTGGCGGTGTCGCTCCCTACTTGGGGGCGTGGATTGAAATGTAAACACTCCCGACGATATTATCCATCTTTTGGGTCGCTCCCTACTTGGGGGCGTGGATTGAAATCATATAGCCATCTACATACTCCCGATAACCGGCATGTCGCTCCCTACTTGGGGGCGTGGATTGAAATGTTTTTCAACTTCCCTCAAAGACCAGTTTTTCTGCGTCGCTCCCTACTTGGGGGCGTGGATTGAAATCTCGTAGACAGACCATTCATGGCCAACGCGCGGGTCGCTCCCTACTTGGGGGCGTGGATTGAAATCTTACCAAGCTAATAAGGTTTTGGATTGGGGAGAGTCGCTCCCTACTTGGGGGCGTGGATTGAAATCGATTAAACCTAAAAAAAGTTTTTTTTCGAAGAAGTCGCTCCCTACTTGGGGGCGTGGATTGAAATAGGTGCTACTTTTAATTTGAATGGCTATGTGACGTCGCTCCCTACTTGGGGGCGTGGATTGAAATCGTTACGCCTACACTAGCAGGGTCTTACGCGTCGTCGCTCCCTACTTGGGGGCGTGGATTGAAATCGGTATATATTCATGCCTGGCGGATACATATGCAGCGTCGCTCCCTACTTGGGGGCGTGGATTGAAATGCTTTAAGCGCATCATAAACCGCTTAAAATCAGCAGTCGCTCCCTACTTGGGGGCGTGGATTGAAATAATATGTTCAAAATTTTTGATCTCTCCGGTTTCTGTCGCTCCCTACTTGGGGGCGTGGATTGAAATCCGATAGCCGGCATACGTAGGAAATACATGAAATGTCGCTCCCTACTTGGGGGCGTGGATTGAAATTTTATATCTGCAAACTGCATTTTCCGCCTTTCCGGTCGCTCCCTACTTGGGGGCGTGGATTGAAATTTTAAACCATTTATGCAACTCTTCCGGTACAGTAGTCGCTCCCTACTTGGGGGCGTGGATTGAAATCTCGTATTTTTTTAATTCCTCGTACGCTTCCATCGTCGCTCCCTACTTGGGGGCGTGGATTGAAATTTTTACACTTTCATCTGTAAGTTCTACATCCGTTGTCGCTCCCTACTTGGGGGCGTGGATTGAAATATACCTAGTGGATACATGTGTAACCTTCCACCCGTCGCTCCCTACTTGGGGGCGTGGATTGAAATCCAGAAAAATTATTGTTAATCAAATAGCGAAGCGTCGCTCCCTACTTGGGGGCGTGGATTGAAATACTGGCAGACTGTTCAACTTTTTTTAATTCCTCGTCGCTCCCTACTTGGGGGCGTGGATTGAAATGCTCAATGCTAGCAGTGGGCGCCTCCCCACGTAAAGTCGCTCCCTACTTGGGGGCGTGGATTGAAATCCCTCAATTTCTTTGGCTTGGGCACTATCTTCTGTCGCTCCCTACTTGGGGGCGTGGATTGAAATCTATCGTTATTATCGTATGTAGCTGATCAAGAACGGTCGCTCCCTACTTGGGGGCGTGGATTGAAATACGTCGTATCACCTCGCTTATGCTCATTAATCCTGTCGCTCCCTACTTGGGGGCGTGGATTGAAATAGTTCTGTCGGCGTCACGCATTGTTACTCGAACAAGTCGCTCCCTACTTGGGGGCGTGGATTGAAATAGATGTCCGAAACTCCGCAATGGCTATTCGGTACGACGTCGCTCCCTACTTGGGGGCGTGGATTGAAATCATAACGGGTAGCACTTCGCGTCGCTGATTCCGCGTCGCTCCCTACTTGGGGGCGTGGATTGAAATCATAACGGGTAGCACTTCGCGTCGCTGATTCCGCGTCGCTCCCTACTTGGGGGCGTGGATTGAAATTTTAACGAAATATAACGACCGCCAAATCGTGCGCGTCGCTCCCTACTTGGGGGCGTGGATTGAAATGTCCGCGTCGTTCCAGTCATCAATGTCGATAACGTCGCTCCCTACTTGGGGGCGTGGATTGAAATGACGATGCAACGAAAAGTGCGAAAAAGAATCTCAAGTCGCTCCCTACTTGGGGGCGTGGATTGAAATTCCATAAACGGTCCGACTTCAAGTCGAAAGTGTAGTCGCTCCCTACTTGGGGGCGTGGATTGAAATCGGACTAGGTGGGCAAACCTCATGGATATTGCTGTCGCTCCCTACTTGGGGGCGTGGATTGAAATATCACCGTCACTGTCACCGTATCATTGGGCTTTGTCGCTCCCTACTTGGGGGCGTGGATTGAAATCTTTGCCAACGCTAATTACGGCATAAGCGGGTTTGTCGCTCCCTACTTGGGGGCGTGGATTGAAATAACGGTTATTACTCGGAATCGGCGTATTTGGGTCGTCGCTCCCTACTTGGGGGCGTGGATTGAAATCCTCGACGATACCGAAGACCGCCTGCAACGCCGTGTCGCTCCCTACTTGGGGGCGTGGATTGAAATGAACTAAAAGATTTAACTTTTGAAAACATATCGCGTCGCTCCCTACTTGGGGGCGTGGATTGAAATCAGTCGCGAGCATTAAACATAATGCCCGCCTCATGTCGCTCCCTACTTGGGGGCGTGGATTGAAATTTTACCAGCCGCTATGCGCTCCTGTAACTTATCGTGTCGCTCCCTACTTGGGGGCGTGGATTGAAAT
>NZ_BKZR01000064.1:0-13909 GCF_008974225.1 Weizmannia acidilactici
ACCGTTATCCTGCAGCTTTTGTTTTGACATTCTCAAATTTTCGGCCAACCATCTCAAGGCGGCGCTTTTTCCCTTCCAGTGTATCCTGCCACGAAAATGTTCATGGATTACTCCCCGTGTACAAAATGATTTCCGCTTCTTCCAACAGCGGCGCTTTTTCGACTTTCACCGATAAAACCGGATGGATGTCACGGATCGGCCACTCAACCGCGATCGCAGGGTCATTCCAGCGGATTCCGCATTCGTATTCTGACGCATAAAATTCATCTACTTTGTATTGTACCTCCGCATCATCCGTCAAGGTCATAAAACCTCTTGGAATCAGGAGCTGTTTTTTATTTTCGACACTCAGCTCCACTCCAAACCACTTGCCATATGTGGAGCTTTTCCACCGCCACATTAAAAACCGCCCTCTTGTGCAGCGAACAAGTTTAGATTGGGCTATCAGGTTCATCTGGTAATGCAGGCCTCGCCATGTCCCTTTTGCGGCGGAAAAAGACTGGTTATCTTGCACAAACCGGATGTTGATCCCGGCCTCCGCAAAGTTTTTTCATTATAAGTTTCCATAAACCCGCCTTACTACGTCACGGTCAGCAAGCTAAACATCGTTTTTTCATTATAAGTTTCTATAAACCAGCCGCGGCGATCGCCGAAAACAGCCGGATCAATCACATAAACGCCTTCCGAGTGGGTTTTGCTGTTTTCATAAATCTTCCCTATACGCTATTTTAACTAAGAAGTTATTCTTTCTATATGATGATTTGAATGGAAAAACGCGGGAGTTTGCCACGTTTTGTCTTTGCGGGAAATTCCGGGCCGGTGACGTTTAAGAGGAGATCGCGGCCATCATGCTAAAAATATGCCGTTTTCGTTCTTTTTCGTCTCGAACAGAGGATGACATTCAAGTTAACCATTTTGCTCCGTTCTATATTGCAGTTTTTCATTCCATTATGTCTAACACCCAACCTGTGATAACAAAGGATCCCCCTTACCTTAGTTGGATCACCGGCCTCAACACCTTCCGTCATACGGTCGGCAACCGCAGCACTTATGTTAGCGGGAAAACAAGCAAATCAAGTACCGTATATGTGAAAATCGGATCGAAAACGTATAAAAGCACAAGCAACAGTAAAGGCGAATATAAAGTCAAGATTCCGAAGCACAAAGCCGGCACGAAAATTTATAATTACGCGAAAAACAGCTACGGATCCAGCAGCACAAAAAGTGTAACGGTGGTTGACAGAATCGCACCAGGCACACCGTCTGTTTACGCGGTCAGCCACACTTCCAAGTACATCATTGAGAAGCATACGTAACCGTTACTGCTTATGCAAGCAGCAAAAAAATCGGCTCTGCCAAAGCCGACAAGCGCGGATATTATAAAATCCAAATCAGCCCAACGAAAAAAGGCACCACGATTAAAGTGAGAGCCGCGGATAAATCCGGCAATATTAGCGGATATCGGACAGTAAAAGTGAAATAGCAAAAAGCGTGTAACGATTCAAGAAGCGCAGGGGCCAAAACCTCTGCGCTTTCTTATATTACAAGCCTTTCCCCCAGCACCATCAAAAACGTCAAAATCATTCCCCTTAAAAATTTTGTAAATATTAAGTTAAGTTCCTTTGAAATCGCAGTTTTGCGATTTTTTTTGTGCTATCATGAATTTGCAAATTGATAAGTAAGGAGGAAAGCTTCGTGCCGAAAATCGAGATGGTCAATGTTTCGAAGTCTTACGGGAAAGGCGCAACTGTTTTAAGTGACATTCACTTTTCGGTTGAGCAAGGAGAATTTTTTGTGCTTGTCGGCCCTTCAGGATGCGGGAAGAGCACGATTTTGCGGATGATTGCCGGGCTTGAAGACATTTCAGGCGGCCAGCTCTATATTGACAACCGGCCGGCAAACTATGTTTTGCCGAAAGACCGCCAAGTGTCGATGGTATTTCAGAATTACGCCCTTTATCCGCACATGACGGTAAGGGAAAATATCCTTTTTGGCATTAACTCGAAAGAAAAACTCACCAAGCAGGAAAAAGAAGCGCGGCTTAAACATGCACTGGCACTTGTCCAACTGGAGCCATTTGCCGAAAAAAAACCGCGCGCTTTATCTGGGGGCCAGCGGCAAAGGGTTGCATTGGCAAGGGCGATTGTCAGTCAGGCGCCGATTTGTTTAATGGATGAGCCGCTCTCGAATTTGGATGCGAAACTCCGCACCGAGATGCGGGCGGAAATCCGGCAACTGCAGCGCCAGCTCGGGTTAACGATGATTTACGTTACCCACGACCAGGTGGAAGCGATGACGATGGGAGACCGGATCATGATCTTGAATGAAGGAAGGATCCAGCAAATCGGAGAGCCGATCGAAATCTACAATGATCCGGCAAATCAATTCGCTGCTTCTTTTATCGGATCGCCGCAAATGAATTTCACAGAAGCGTATGTTGAAGAGGGAAAACGTTTCAGGATTCCGGACGGTCCGGCCGTTCAGCCAGGATTCTCTTTTCCCAAACCAACATGCATCCTTGGCATCCGGCCTGAGCATTTTAAACCGAATGCCAAGAGCGGCGACGCTGCAATACAGGCAACCGTCAAGTCCGCCGAACAACTTGGCGACAAAACGATTATTTGGTTTGCGTTCGGAAATACACAGTGGAAAGCAAAATGGGCCGGACAATGGCAGCTTGATCCGGATGACCGGATAACGGTCTACTTCTCTCCGGAGGATGTCCATTTTTTTGATCCGGATACGCGCGAAAAGGCCTTCAATATGGAAAAAGGCGGGGTTTCGGTATGATACAAAATTTATCTGCTGGAGAAGCGATCAATGCCCAATTGGAACAGGAGAAGAAGACAAAGAGGCGATACGGGGATGCTGTGACCGGATGGCTGTTTCTGCTTCCATCCCTCATTTTGTTGGCCGTTTTCATTTTTTACCCGATGTTCCGGACGGTATTTCTCAGTTTTTATCTGACCGATTTTGCCGGGCATCCAACCGTGTTCGCCGGACTCAGCAATTTTAAAGAACTGTTCACATCCGCAGACTACAGACAAAGTTTGCTGTACACGCTGATGTTTGCTGCGGGAACAGTTGCGGCAACCGTGATCATTTCGCTTTTTCTCGCTTTGCTCGCCAATGAAAAATTAAAAGGAATCGGCTTTTTCAGAACCATTTTCGCATCAACAATGGGGATCAGCGTCTCCGTGGCTTCCGTTTTTTGGATGTTTTTATTTAATCCTTCCATCGGACTGATGAACCGTTTGATGCAGCTCTTTCACCTTCCTGCGGTCAGCTGGTTAACCGACCCGCATTGGGCGTTGTTTTCCATTTCGCTGTCCACCGTGTGGATGAACACTGGCTTTTCTTTTTTAATCCTCTTGGGCGGCTTGCAACACATTGACCAAAACCTTTATGAAAGTGCGCAAATTACGGGGATTCCGTATCTCACGCAGGTCAGGCGGATTACACTCCCGCTGTTATCGCCGACATTGTTTTTTGTCATCATCGTTTCGGTGATCAATGCCTTCCAAACATTCGGGCAGATTGACATGCTCACAAAGGGCGGCCCGTCAAATCACACAAATTTGCTCGTGTATTCCATTTACCAGGATGCCTTTATCAACCACCAGTTTGGTACCTCCAGTGCCGAAGCGGTTATATTAGCTGTCATCATCTTTGTCTTAACGATCATCCAATTTAAGGCGGGGGAAAAGAAGGTGCATTACCAATGATGAGAACGTTTGTCTCGAAGACCGGCCTGTACGCTGTTTTAATCTTCTTTGCGCTTTTGATTGGCAGCCCGTTTTTGCTCGGCCTGTCCATCAGCCTCATACCGCAGGAAGAGATTGTAGCCGGACATTATTTTTCAGTGCATATCAGTTTAAACCATTATCTTGAAGCCTTTCAAAACACGACTTTCGTCCATTATCTGATGAACAGTGTTCTTGTTTCATTGGCTGTCACGGCCGGGCAGCTGCTGCTGTCGAGCCTTGCTGCATATGCGTTTGTGTTTCCAAAATTCAAAGGGCAAAATCTGCTGTTTTACTTGTTTATTTCCACGATGATGGTTCCGTTTGAGGCGCAGATGATCCCCAATTTTGAGACGATACGGGATCTGGGCTGGCTGAATACGTATCCTGCACTCATCCTGCCGTTTATCGCTTCCGCATTTGGAACGTTTTTACTCAGGCAGCATTTCAAACAAATTCCAATGGAGTTAAAAGAAGCAAGCGACCTGATGGGCATTAGCCATTGGAAATTTTATCTGAAAGTTGTGCTGCCGATGTCGAAGATCAGCCTTGTTACGTTAGGTACATACAGCTTTTTGACGACGTGGAATCAGTATTTATGGCCGATTCTGGTCACAACCAATGATACAGCCCGCACCGTGCAGATCGGGCTCAAACAAATGCAATCCCAGGAAACGCTGAACGACTGGGGCATGATCATGGCATGTGCGGTCACTGTCGCGATCCCGACTTTACTCGTCTTATTTGCGGGTCAAAAACATTTGCAAAAAGGCCTCACCGAAGGCTCGATAAAATAGGAGGAATGTATGGACCCTGATCCGGAGAGATATAGGAGGGTGAGCGATCTTGAGTCGTGTGGAGATCTTACGCACGGTTATATCCTTTTATTTACCAAACTTATCCAGTTCGGTCGTTAGGATGGTCCATAACCTATAATAATATTCTGCATAAATTCGTTTGAAGATGTGATAGCTATTTGGTGTAAATTAAACACCTATGAAATTTTGAGAATGAGTGAGTATTCAAGAGAAAACTTAACTTTATTGAAGGAGGATGCAAAATGATTAAAAAATACCTTGCAATTTTTATGATGCTTTGCCTTACCTTAAGCCTTGCTGCCTGTGGCGCAAATACAGAGGCGACCACCACGAAACAAAACGGCCGCATCGTGGTGACGTTTTGGCATTCCATGAGCGGAGAGCCGCAAAAAACGCTCAATCAAATTGTGAAAGAATACAACCAGTCACAGAATAAAGTGCTCGTAAAAACGGAATACCAGGGGGAATACACGGAATCCCTGCCAAAATACTTAAGTGTCGGCGGTACGGATAAAGCCCCTACCATCATCCAGGTTCAGGAAATCGGGACCAAGACAATGATCAACAGCGGCTTTATTGATCCTGTCCAAAAATTCATTGACAAAGATCACTATGATACTTCGAACTTGGAAAAGAATATTTTAAATTATTATACGGTGGACGGAAAACTATATTCTATGCCGTTTAATTCCTCCACACCTGTCCTGTATTACAACGAGGATGCCCTTAAAAAAGCCGGCGTCAACATCGATCCGAAAAATGTCACTTTTGAACAGATTGAAGCATATGCAAAAAAAGTAACAGACTCCAGCAATGGAAAAATGAAAGGCTTTGCCCTGCAGCCGTATGGTTGGCTTTTTGAAGAATTGCTGGCCAATCAAGGTTCACTGCTGGTCAATAAAAACAACGGACATGACGGAACGCCGACAAAGTCCGTGTTCAATAACGAAGCGGGAAAAAACATTCTCAAGTGGGCGAAAAACATGATTGCAGACAAAACTTTTGTCGATTACGGCACGGGCACGAATGCGGCTGATGATATGACAGCGGGATTTCTTGCAGGCAAAGTGGCCATGTTCATCCAATCGTCCGCCAGCATCCGGGACGTTGTCGATAACGCAAAATTTAAAGTCGGTGTAGCTTATCTGCCGCATCCGGAAAGCAAAAAATGGAACGGGGTTGCCATCGGCGGTGCAAGCCTGTGGCTGTCAAAAGGAAAAAGCAGCGCCGAACAAAAAGCGGCATGGGATTTCATGAAATATTTGGCAAGCCCTCACGTACAGGCTGAATGGCACATAGGCACCGGCTATTTTGCCATTAACACGAAAGCATACGATGACCAGCTTGTAAAAGAAGCTTATCAAAAAGTGCCGCAGTTGCAAGTTCCGGTGCAGCAATTACAAGCCACCCATACTTCGCCGGTCACACAGGGCGCGCTGATGCAAAGCCTTCCGGAAGAAAGAACCGCTGTGGAATCGGCCATGGAAAGTGTCTATAACGGCGAAGACATTGACAAAGCCCTGAATAAAGCTGTAGAACAAACCAACCAGGCCATTGAAAAAGCCAACCAGGCAAACGGAAAATGATAACCGGAGGAATGCGCTTATGGGAGAAACACTGATATTCGGGCACCGCGGCAGCAAGGGAACCCATCCGGAAAATACATTGCTGGGTTTTGCCCATGCCTGTCACATCGGAGCGGAAGGCTTAGAACTGGATGTCCACATGTCAAAAGACGGCGAACTGGTGGTGATCCATGATGAGAAACTCGACAGAACGACTACAGGCAGCGGTTATGTGAAAGATTTAAATTTGAACGAAATCAAACAATACAGCGCCGGCAAGAAATTCAAACATCTCTCTTTTTATGATTCATCCTGGGAGAAGGAAACGGTCCCCACCCTTGAGGAAGTGCTGGAACTGACAGCGGATTACCAGGTTTCCTTGAACATTGAGCTGAAGACAGATACGTTTTCCTACCCCGGCATCGAAAAAAAGGCCTTGGAGCTCTCGGAAAGGTACCATTTAAAATCAAGAATCATTTTTTCATCTTTTAATCTTTCAACACTGATAAGGATAAAAACATTAGACCCGGAGGCACATACTGCTTTTTTGACATCGAAGCGCCATTTGGATTTAGAGCGTATGATTCAAGATCACCAGCTGTCCGGACTACACCTGAACCGGTCGTTTTTAATCAGCAAATCCAATCTATTTACGACAGAACATTCGGTTCCGGTACGTGTTTGGACAGTGAATTCCGCCCGTTCCATTAAAAAAGCTCTGGACCTGAAGCTGGCAGGTATTATCACGGACTACCCGGAAAAGGCGCTGGAGTTAAAAAAGAAACATGCCCAATCCGTCAAGCATGCCGGAATCAATTTTTCCGGAGTTTTCAATTGAAGCATTAAACGAATTTAAGCTCCGGAATAACCATGATGGCCAAAACAATGGCGATATTGAAAGACCAATCCCTACCTGCATCAATTAGGCGGGGATTTTTTTATGTCTGGCGTCTGTCAGGCACCCATCATAATCCCCGTCAGGCATCCATAAGATGATAAGAGTGCACGAAAGGAGAGAATGCCGGATGGCAAATTTTGAACAGGCAGCAGGATTTGAACATGGCTTCTGGCTTCAAATATTGGGAGATCACGCACGTTTTATTCATGATTCACTCGCTCCGCAGGAAAAACAAGAAATTGAACAAACGCGTTATTTTATTCAAGTCTTTGATCAACTGCTTAGAAGTATACAAAATGCCGATCTCATCCGCTTAAGCCAAAGAGCGGATGAAGAAGCATTGCAATTAAGGCAGTTGAAACTTTCGATCATCAGAAAACAGTTGACCGGGAAAATCACCATTCATTTGACGCCCAGTTTTATTAACCATATGGTCAATGAATTAGATGAATATTTGCGTGTTCTAAAATACTTAAAAAAGGGTGAAGTTCCACCTGTTGTCCACGAGGTGCATCACCATCTGGTTTGGCTGTTGGATGCAGCAGGCCATGCCGGTGCCATTTCAAGTAATCTTGACCGGGTTGAAAAGAAAATGAAAGGAAAAAGCGATGCATTCACAAAGGACTTTGAGGATTTCTATTTAAAAGCGGTGGAAATGGCTGGATTTTTGCGGACGAGATTATCCACTTTCCCTGCTTTGAAGAAATTTGGTCAGGATATTTCTCTGGAAATGGCGCTTTTCATGAACTTTTTGCATGAAATTGAAGAACTTCGGTTAAGCAAGGAGGCTTTAGGATCTTTTGCGCCATTGATGGCCGATCATATGATGAGAGAGGAATGTTACTATTTGAATAAATTAGCAGAGTCTACAGAACTGGAGTACCCAAACTGTAACCCGGCAAAGCCCAGGTTGCAAGAATGAGGCTCCTCGAAGTGTAGATGTAATGCCGCTTTTCTTCCTCCACCTTCCTTATATGGTGGATTTTTTGTGGCTACAACAAGTGACACATCTTTGAGGAAAGGCACCATTTCAAGCTGGTGATAGGTTGCAGGCCCTTTTCGCGGATATAAAGTGACTGTGTACACTATTCGGGCGTAATAAATGCTTCTTATTCCGCTAAGTTTGAGGACCTTGAACGCCGTTTTTGGAGATTTTTTCAAAAAGGGAGGACATCTCTTTCCCCTGCTTTTTCCTCCTTTCGCTGATTTTCGCATCTTTCCGCTGATTTTTTTGGCATTTCCGCTGATTTCCCGCACATGTCCGCCGGTTTTTCCGAGATTTCCGCTGATTTCCTTTGCCTGGATGGGGTGATCAGGCGTTGTTGTAAACTTGAACGCTGTTTTTGGAGATTTTTTCAAAAAGGGAGGACATCTCTTCCCTGCTTTTTCTTCCTTTCGCTGATTTTTGCATCTTTCCGCTGATTTCCCGCACATGTCCGCCGATTTCTCCCTAGGTTCCGCTGATTTCCTTTGCCTAGACAGGGCAATCAGACGTTGTTGTAAACTTGAACGCCGTTTTTGGAGATTTTTTCAAAAGGGGGGCATCTCTTTCCCCTGCTTTTTCCTCCTTTCGCTGATTTTCGCATCTTTCCGCTGATTTTTTTGGCATTTCCGCTGATTTCCCGCACATGTCCGCCGGTTTTTCCACCACTTTCGCTGATTCCTCAGTTCAAAACTGGGAGAGCGGCCGTAGTTCCGGAGTTTGCACCCGGTTTTTAGGAATTCTGCAAAAAGGCTGTCTCCCTTACTCTTACTTTTTCCCTGCTACGCTGATTTCTCTCTAGGTTCCGCTGAATCTTCCTATGTTGGATGGGGGTCTGGCAGAGTTTTAGATTTGTACGCCTTTTTTAAGGAATTTTTCAAAAGGGGAACGCCCCACTTCCCCCTGTGTATTTTTCTTCTATCGGTCCTGACATAACTTCTTAGTACCCTTTCACCGGGTTAGTTTTACTCTAAATGAGAAAACCCGTCGAGAAAAATGAATTTCTCGGGCGGGTTTTCTTGTTAAAAAGGACTTTTTGGACAGCACCTTATAATTGATATGCTATTTCTATTGTTTCTCCACGAAAACTGAACTACTTATTCCCATAGGTCGTTTTTCTTATTTCACTTTCACGTATCGGTAGCCGCTTTTATTCCCCGCTTTGTCTTTCGCGTAAATTTTGAGCGTGGAGCCTTTTTTCTGTTTTTTCATATGGACGGTGTAAGTCCCTTTTGAGCTGACCGTTGCTTTGCCGACGTAATGGCTGCCGTTGTACACATAAACCGTTGCATATTTTTCGGCCTTACCCGATACAGTTGTTGATTTATACGTTACGGTGCCGGCGGTTGGTGTCGCAGGCGGGGTTTTGTCAACGACTTTAAACGACCTGCCTGTACTTGTATTCCCGGCTTTGTCTGTAGCATACGCCGTCAAAGTTGTGCCGGCTTTTTGCTTGGATTTGATTTTTACTGAGAATGTGCCTTTACTGCTTGCGTAGCCGTAGCCCAATACTGTTTTACCTGATTTGATCGTCACTTTGGCACCGGCTTCGGCTTTCCCGGTGACAGTGGTTTGGTTATCCCCAAAGGTGTAAACGGTCGGTGCTGCCGGTGCAGTTTTATCAATGACTGTCACGCTGGCGCCTGCACTTGTATTCCCGGCGGCATCTTTAGCATATACAACCAGTTTTGTTCCCGCCTTTTGTTTTGCAATTTTAATCTTGAAGTTGCCCTTGCTGTCGGCGATGCCGGTTCCAATGGTTGTGCTGCCTCTTTTAATCGTGACCGCAGCGTTTGCTTCCGTCGTGCCGGTGACATATGTCGTTGCGTCACTGATGGTATTGACCTTTGGAATAGCAGGTGCTGTTTTGTCGATAACGGTCACGGTTGTCCCGGCACTCTTATTGCCTGCCACATCCTGGGCATACACCGTAAGTTTTGTCCCCGCTTTTTGTTTCGCAATCGTGACTTTAAAGCTTCCCTTGCTGTCAGCCGTGTCTGTTCCTAAAATGGCAGAGCCCGATTGTACTGTGACTTTTGCGCCGGCTTCCGTTGTACCTGTTACGGTTGTGCTTGCATCCGTCACACTGTTTACTTTCGGGGCTGCAGGAGCGGTCTTATCGCTCACCGTCACAGTTGTGCCCGCGCTTTTGTTGCCTGCCGCATCCTGGGCATACACCGTAAGTTTTGTACCGGCTTTTTGTTTTGCAATCCCTGCTTTAAAGGCGCCGGTGCTGTCGGCTGTTGCCGTGCCTAAAACTGCTAATCCCGACTGCACCGTTACTTTCGCACCCGCTTCCGTTGTCCCGGTAACCGTTGTATCTGCATCACTGACCGGATTCACTCTCGGAGCGGACGGTGCTGTTTTATCAATGACCGTTACAGTCGTTTCAGGGCTCATATTCCCAGCGGCATCTTCTGCATATGCCGAAAGCTGTGTACCGGCTCTCTGCTTCGATATCGCAATTGCAAAAGTTCCGGATGAAGTTGCGTACCCTGTTGAAATGACAGCATGATTCGCTTTTACCGTAATCTTCGCGCCTACTTCAGCGGTTCCAGTCACAGATGTATCCGCATCGCTGACGTTATTGAGAACCGGTGCTGCCGGTGCGGTTTTGTCCTTAACGGTGACAACCGCTTCGCCGCTCTTGTTGCCATTGCTGTCCACAGCGTATACATGCAGTTCGGTGCCCGCCTTTTGTTTCGGAATGGTTACCGAGAAATTTCCAGAAGAGCCGGAAACAGAGGAACCGATAACTGTGCCGTTTACCGCAACGGAAACTGTCACATTCGGATCGGCCGTCCCGGTTACAGTCGTGTCGCTGTCGCCGACTTCATTCACTACAGGAGTTGCCGGTGCGGTTGCATTCCCGCCGCCAGCATCCAAAAGCGTATAAGTAATATCTTGGCCTTTATCTGCCGGAACGGAAAAATCATCTTTGGAGCCCAAGCTTTTGACAACGGCGCCGCCGCCCTTCAGATTCAGCGAAGATCCGCTGTACGTTTTAATGTTAAGGCCGTCAAAAGCGGAATCGCCTTTAAAGCCGTACAGGCCCGTATCCTGTTTTAACACTAGTGCGGCGCGGAAATCGGTCATAAACTGCCCAAAGGAAATATTTTCCCCGACATATTTATGGATGATATCCTGAACCGCCTGATAATCGCTGTGCGGATCATTGATCAGTTCTTTGAAAATGCTGTTGCCCCGTCCACACTGGTCTTTCAAGTATTCCATGAAGAGATACGACAGGGAATAGTTGGCCAAAACGTCCCCGTCATAATCCCAATACAACAGAGAATGGCCGTTCGTGATATCCGAATCTTCATTATAGTAATCGATCCGGTCTTGCAGTGCTTCTCCCGTATAAATTTGTTCGGCGGCCATGGATAAGCCTTCATCCATCCATGTATCGGTATCCGTCAGCCCCTGCACGAAAACTTTCTGATTAAAATTGATCATGTGCTGGAATTCGTGCGCCAAAGTGGAGTATGCCTGCGACACATCTTTTGAAGAACCAATCCCCATGAGCGGATATGTGTCAATATAAAAAATTTCCGAACGGTTGGAATAGCTGACATTGTACAAATCCTGCGGAGAAAAATAGCCGGCCACATAGCCTCCGCTGCCACTGAAACCGTCCTGGATGTCGTAGCATAAAATATTGACTTTCCCGTTTTGGTCGATATCCGACGGTGAGCCAAAATTGTCTACATCGGAGCTGTAAATTTTATTATCAAATTCTTTGCCGAGCTGCGCAGCTTCATCCGATGTAATCTCATTGTTGTTGACCCATACATCGGCATGGGAGCCGCTGTACAGGAGCGTCGCGCTCATCGAAGAGTATGCGCCCGTTACGAGATTCTGGACATAAAAAGATTTGCTGTCCCCGACCTGATAGTTTGCCTGGATGGACTTCGTGCTTTTCTTCAATGACCGGCTTTCATATTTTTTCGTATCAAACGGGACAACGTAGTCCATTTGATACGCAGACCGGCTTAAATTTTTGCTGCTTGCATATTCATCGTTCTGGATGGCAAATGAACCCGTGCTTTCCGTTGCATTCCCGTCAGTAGATTCATTGCTGATCAATTCGTAGTAATTCGAACCGGTTGTTGGTGTGCCACCTTGATAAAACGGATTTGCGACTTTAAAATATGTTACATCCGAATAGTAATAATCAGAAAGGCTGCTCAATGTGCCTACCCGGACGTAAATATACGGGTCATTTTGGAAAAATGATTTGTTTATAATGAACCCAAGGCTTACAGTGCCTGTATACGCACTAATATCTTTTTCAAAATACCCGACAAAATCCATTGTCCCGTTATGATTCGTATAAAATTCAATTTCCAAATAAGGGTCTTTGTAATAGTCCGTGTCTGTATGCAGGAGCGTAAACAGCATTTGCGTATCGGAATACGAGGTTGTCGATCCGTATGTAAGATAATGGGTGCTATACCAGCTGTCTGTTAAAGCGCCTACATATCCACCCGGGTTAATAAGCGGATAATCATCCGGATTTAAGTAACTCTGACTACCCGACTTGTCCACATAATTCGGTTTTGCACCTTGAATGATTTTGGACTGCAAACTTATCGTATTTCTTGCATTCTGCTGATCCGTGGACGTGGATCCGTTCGCATAAACCCCGACAGGCAGCCCGAAAATCAGGGCCAAAACGAACAATAACTTAAGCATATTTTTTATTTTCTTCAAAAAAATCCCCCCTCTTAATCTAAAATCATACTATTTTATTACATACCTGGCTATAGGGTTACGAAAAATTTTCCCCATATTTAAGACTCCGTTAATGGGCCATCATTTTTTCACAGAAAAATCGATTTTCACGATATTTGGTATCATAAAACACCACCAATCTCATATAACGTGCCTATAAAACAAAATGGATGAACACGAAAAATATAGAGAAAAAGTATTTACTTCGAGTAATTTCCTTGTGTAGAAGATTCATAGACAGGCGTGTGAAAATCGCAACTGACGACATCAGTGGCTGCTGCGGTTGCAATTGCAACCAACATCATGAAAAAGACTCGTTTGTATAAAATGGCCAGCCATTATTTAAGTTGATAAGTATTTCTTCCTTTTTCTCTCCCATGGTTTTCCTCCTTCAATAAAGTACAATTATCTCTTGACTTCTCATTCATTCTCAAAATTTCATAAAAGTTGTCACATCTCTAAATGGATATAGGCACAATTTTCTTTCAGGGTGAGGTCCATCCTAACAACCAAATTGGGTATATTTGGTAAATAAATGGATATAACCGTGCGTAAATACTCCACATAACTCACGGTCGCTCACCCTCCTATGTCTTCCAGGATCGGGGTCCACACATTCCTTCGTCCTGCGTATCCATGAGGTGGAGGCCGGATATGCTCCTTTGCTGGGTCTTATGCCCGAACGGAATAAATGAACTCCGGCTCTGCACTATTGGTGTTTGTTTTGAAATGAAGCAGTTATCAAGAGTTATCTTACATTTCTTAAGCTGCCTGTAATGCTTCTATTTGAGGTAGACCTTGTAGTAATTTGCAACCATCAAACTCACACTGCTTGTTGCCGATGACAAACAAGACTCGTAATAACTTACAGCACAGGGCAATGAGAGACTGTTGTTTTTTTAATGGGCGTTCAGGGCGTTTTGTATAATATTGATGCAGGGCTTTAAACGTCGGATTATGCACAACCAGTGGGCGAATTGCCAGATACAAGGCCCTTCCAAGGCCCTTCGCAGCCTCTTTCGTCCCCATTTGGTGATGGTTGTTTGATTGATGCTGATTTTTTCTTCCCAACGATCCTTAGACGGCTTATAAGGTACGTTCGATGATGATTTTTTCCTCTCAATGGTCCTTAGACGGATTGTAAAGTACGTTCGCACTCACTTTCT
>NZ_BKZR01000065.1:0-10513 GCF_008974225.1 Weizmannia acidilactici
GTTAGAATATTCCTAAACTTATCTTCTGCAAAACGAGATATGAAAAAGGTGGTAAAATAAATGTCATTTGTAATCACTGCACCCTGTATTGATGAAAAAGCGGCGGAATGTGTGGAAGTCTGCCCGGTAGATTGTATTGCAGAAGGAAAAGACCAGTTTTTTATTGATCCTGATATCTGCATCGACTGCGGCGCCTGCCAGGCCGTTTGCCCGGTAGAAGCCATCTACCATGAGGAAGAATTGCAGGAAGAAGATATGGTTTTTCTTGAAAAAGCAAGGAAATTCTACCAAACCTGATACGTTTAAAAAAACCATCGCCGTATGATTCAAGCGGCGATGGTTTTTTTAATCTTCTTATTCAGTTCCCTTTTCCACTTCTTTTACCATCCCGGACACTGACTCCAACCTTGGGCACTTTTTAGTACTTTTTTCACAGGATTACAGCTATCAAACGCCGGCTAAACTAAACTTTTCAGGCGTTACCTTGTTAGGGATGAGGCTTTCGTATGTTTTTCCTTTTAGCCTTTCTTTAAATTCTGCTTTTGCAGTTTCCAGCAATTCCTTATTCAGCAACGTTTCGATTGCGGTGCATGCCATTGCTTTACCGGCAAACAATGTTGCTTTCAATGCATAGGTCTGTGTCCCTTGTGCTACTACCTGCCATGTATGGGGCACAGTGCCAAATGCCCATGTTGCAGTCATACACTGAGCGGTCGGAACATTCCAGCTGACATCCGCCACGTCTGTTGATCCTTCCATAAATTCATCCTTTTCAGGGCATGGTCTGATCCAGTCTTCAATCGGACGTTCAAGCACTTTTGCCTTTTCCTTCCCGTCCAGTTGAGCCAACGCATATGCTTTTTCATTTTCCCCAAGAGAATCGTAGATCTTTTGGACAAAGTCAAGTTCTTGATCTTCAAGTTCGGGGAATCCGATTTCTTTCATATAATTTAACATGACATTGTGGAGGGTTTTGTTGGGAATCAGATTATGGCATCCTCCCTCGATTTGGTAAGACATTTTAGTTCCGGTCATCAAGGCTGCTCCGCGGGCGATATTTACCACCCGTTCAAACAATGCTTTTACCTGATCCGGTTGCGGCGACCTGACATAGTAAACCTGTTCCGCATGTGCCTGCACAACATTTGGGGAAGTGCCGCCCGTATTTGTAATAGCATAATGCACCCTGGCCTTATCCGGCATATGTTCCCGTAAATAGTTCACGCCAACATTCATGAGTTCAATCGCGTCCAGAGCGCTTCTCCCCAACTCAGGCAGTGCCGCCGCATGGGCGCTGATCCCTTCAAATATGAACCTGGCCTCAATGACCGCATTAGAAGAAGTATGCTGAACCGCATTGATTGATCCCGGATGCCAGGAATAAGCCACATCCACATCCTTAAAATACCCTTCGCGCGCCATATACGTTTTGCCGTTACCCCGTTCTTCTGCAGGACAGCCATAATACCGGACGGTCCCGGGAATTTGATTGTTTTCGAGATATTCTTTTACCGCAAATGCCGCTGCCAGGGAGCCGGTGCCCAGTAAGTTATGACCGCAGCCGTGGCCGGATCCGTTTTGTACAATCGGATCATGTGTTGTACTCCCCTTTTTTTGGCTGAGCCCGGCCAATGCATCATATTCCCCTAAAAAGGCAATGACCGGCTTTCCGGAACCATAGCTCGCCACAAAACCAGTTGGAAGACCTGCTATTCCTCTTTCAACATGGAAACCAGCTGCTTCAAGAGCATCGGCCATGATATGAGATGATTTTTGTTCTTGAAAACTCAATTCCGCACATTCCCATATTTTTTCGCTTAATGCACTGTAAAACCCGCTTTTCTGATCAATACTATTTGAAATTTCCTGTACCAAACCCATTCTTAGCACTCCTTTTGTCAATCATTTTATTTCGGGAAAAGCTTGCAGCAAATAAACCATGTGCAGTACACCGTCAATGTAATCCTGAATCCGGATCGACTCGTTCGGCGCATGGGCCTTCGATTGTGCCCAGCCGACACCGGTGCTGACAATCGGCAAACCGAGATACTGGTTAAAAATATACATTGGGCCGGTCCCTTCGGAGTTTGGATATAACAGTACCTCCGACTGGTAAGCCTCTGCTGCCGTTTTTTTGACAAGCTGGACAAAAGGATGCTTGATATCGGAGCGGTAAGCCTTTTGAGCGTCTATCAATTCCACTTTTACATCCGAAAAACCATAGCGTTCAAGATGGCGTTTGATGCACTTGTATAAATGTTCGCCCGTTTGGCCGGGAACCGTTCTGCAATCCAGCTTCACTTTCGCTTCTTTCGGCAGTACGGTTTTTGTTCCCTCTCCGGTATAACCGCTGATCATGCCGCAGATGGTCATCGTCGGGTGGAACATCAAGGCCTCCATCGGATCTTCTCCTCTCACATCCGTAATAAGAGGCCGTTTTAAACCGTAAAGTTTGCTAAGAGAAGCTTTATCAAGCGGAAGTGCTCTAACCGCTTCTTTCGTTTCCTCGTCCGGCTCCTGGATTTCATCAAAAAAGTCATCTACTAAAATCGTATTCTGCTGACTTTTCATGGTGGCAAGTGCCTGGACAAGGCGCCAGGCAGGATTATCAATACAAGCTGCAAGCGATGAATGAATATCAATATCTGCTGTTTTGACGGATAGTTCAAAATAAGAAGAACCCTTTACTCCCGCATAAAGCTGCACCCGTTCCTGGTCATCCTTACTGCCAAATTCCCAAATGCAGGCATCCGCCCGAAACAAATCTTTGTACTTTTGAAGATAAGGTTCAAGATGGCGGCTGCCGCTTTCTTCTTCGCCTTCAATTAAAAACTTGACATTACATGGAAGCCCGCCGTTTTCCCGCAAATATTTAATCGCAACCAAACGCTGCATAAGTGATCCTTTATTGTCTGCCGTTCCGCGTGCATATAAAATGCCGTTTTCGAGCCTTGGTTCAAACGGGTCCGATTCCCATTCATCAAGCGGATCCGGCGGTTGGACATCGTAATGGTTATAAAATAGCAGTGTTTTGGAAGCATCCCCGTTTTTGCCGGCGGAAAAAAAGGCGTAAATAACAGGATGGCCGCCAAGATCGTCCAATACTCTGGTTTCGCCACCGTATTCGTTTACGATCTTTTTTACATATGCCACGGTTTCCGGTATTTTCAAATGCTGCGCGGAAACGGATGGCAGCCGTAAATAATCATAAAGCAGGTCTAATGATTGATGAGCTAAATCTTCCACTTTTTTTTTGATGGATTCGTCTTGTCCCATGTTTCATTTCCTTTCCCTTGATATGTATTCTAGCGGTATTCAGCAGACCAAAATGAAATGCTTGAACAGCAGCTGGTTCTTTGCTGTTCAAGCGATAATGATGTTTATTATTTGCTGCCTTTATATGCCCATTTTTGGAAATCTGCTACTGTGCCAGGCCAGTAAGCAGCCGCTCCGCCGTAAGAAAGGTCTTTGCTTACAACATTAACTTCGCTATCGGAATATAAGGTAAGAACAGGCATATCGTCCTGCCAAATCTTTTGAAGTTTATTGTAAACGACTTTCCGTTTTCCTGTATCCGGTTCTGACTTACCTTGTTCAAGCAGTTTTGTTGCTTCCGGATTGTTGTATTTCATAAAATTATAGGCTCCATTTGGTCCGAATAATGCAGATACATCAGGATCCAGATTAAACGTAAACCCAATCAGCAACAGGTCGAAATCGCCGGCTTTCCCTTTTTGCATGATCGTCGGGAAGTCATACGTCGTTTCTTTTACCTTCACACCGATTGCCTTTAAGTTTTGGACAATGATGTTGGCAGATTGTTCACGAACTTTATTGCCAATCGGCACAACCAGGTTCACTTCTTTGTTAAAATCCCAACCTGCATCTTTCAGCATTTTCTTTGCTTTTGCCGGATCGTAATCCAGTTTTTTCAGGTTTTTGTCCAAATATGGGCTCAGTGATGTGTAAGGCCCGTCAATAATCTCACCATTGCCTTTCAATAGTTTTTTCACGATCTGTTGACGGTTGATAGCATACGCAAATGCCTGCCGGACTTTTGGATCTGTAATCGTTTTGGTGTTGAACTCCATCGTTTGGAACCCGATTTGCGGTTCAATTTTGGTCGTTGCATTCTTCAATTTTTTCACTGTATCGACATCCTGGAACGGAATATTCCCAATGCCTCCTGAAACATTCAACTGAATGCTGCCGGACTCCAATTCGCCCGCTAAGTTCGAAGCGTCCATGATTTTAATGAACATTTTAGGCGTTTTCGGTTTTCCCAGGTAATAAGCGTTGTTGGCTTTGTATTGGATATACGTATTCTTGTTGTAAGTGACCAACTTGTAAGGCCCGCTTGTTATATCCGGTTTTTGCATATATTTGCTATTGGCAAGGTCTGCCGGCGCAATATCCTTCAAGACATGTTGAGGCAATGTGATGATTTTCGTCCCAATCATTTCTTTGATATAATTCGGGTCAACCGGTTTCTTTGTTTTGAACGTGACAGTATGATCATCCACTTTTTTTAAATTCGGAATCGATGTCTCCGAGCCGGTTAATTTTCCGTTCATATCAACGCCTGTAAGGGAGGAAATATTACCCCCCACAGCTGTTTCCGTTTTCGGATTGGCAATCAAATTAAAAGTAAAAATGACATCATCTGCTGTAATCGGCTTGCCGTCTGTCCATTTTGCTTTTGGATTCAAATGGATCGTATACGTCTGATTGTCTGACGTATCAATGGAAGTCGCCAATTTTGCCTGAAACTTTAACGGGCTTACCATGTCAAGGAAAGAATCAAACATGAGGCGCTCTGCAAATTGCGCCGCAATATCCCCGGAGTTGATTGGGTTAAACCCGGCTGGTGGGTTCACCATCCCCATATAGATTGTATCTTTGGCCGTTTTCGTCCCGCTCGTTGAGTTGGACCCGCATGCTGCCAGCAGCACCATAACCAGCACCGTTAATGAACTAAGCAGCACTTTAAATAATTTTCTTCCTCTAAATAAATCCCCCATTTTTTTCATAAACCGTTTTGACACTTCCTCTCCGTTTTACTTTGCTTGTTGGGACTCGACTGCATCACGCAATCCGTCGCCGATAAAGTTAATCGATAAAACTGCCAATAAAATCATCAAACCGGGCGGAATCCACAGCCATGGCTGCGACGAAAGCACGGTAATTGATTGCGCCTGGGTCAGCATATTTCCCCAGCTTGCTGCAGGCGGCCTGACACCCATCCCTAGAAAACTTAAGGAAGCTTCTAAAATAATGGCTGAGGCGACACCAAACGTCGCATTAACAAAAATTGGTGCCAGCGCATTTGGCAAAATATGCTGAAACAGTATTTTTGGAGTAGAATATCCTAATGCAACAGCTGCCTTTACATAATCCATTTCTTTTATTGACAGCACACTGCCGCGTACTAAACGGGCAATGGCGGGCCATCCTAATAAACCAATGACAACCGTAATATTGAATAAGCTTGGGCCGATAATACTCACCAGCACAAGAATGACCATAAAATAAGGGAAGGACATAAATACATCTGTCAGCCGCATGATCACCATATCAATCCATTTGCCGAAATATCCGGCGACAAGGCCCAATACAATGCCAATGGCGACATAAATGGCAACTGCCCCGATCCCGACCACGATTGAAACTCTTGTGCCGTAAATCAAGCGGCTCATCACATCGCGCCCAACCTGGTCTGTGCCCAAAAGATGCTGGGAGGAAGGTGCAGCTTCAAAATCAGAAAAAATTTTATTGGGATTGTATGGCGCAAGAACCGGGGCTGCCAGGGCTACCAATATAAACAAAACAAAGACGGTAAAACCGGCTACGGCCAGCTTATGTTTCAGGAAACGCCGCATAACCATATGGGCATACGTTTCTTCGCGGCCGAGCTCCTCTAACACTGCTTTATCTTTTTTTATCTCAAAAACCGCGGGAACGTTCTTGTTCGGATTTAAATTCATCGACATCCTTTGTTCATCTCCTCTCTCATTCGTATCTAATACGCGGATCGGCCACGGCATACAGGATATCCGTTAATAAATTCGAGAGCAGAACCGCCACCGCTGCCATTAAATTAATCGCCATTAGCGTCGAATAGTCCCTGGATGTAATGGATTGAATCGTTAATAAACCAAGGCCGGGCCACTGGAAAATCTGCTCGGTAACAATCGCTCCGCCGATCACCATCGGTATATCAACACCGATAATCGTAATAATAGGGATCAGGGCATTTCGTAAAGCGTGTTTGTTTGTGATTTTAAACCGGCTTAACCCTTTTGCCCGCGCCGTTCTTAAGAAGTCTTTGCTCAAGACATCAATCATGCTGGAACGGACATACCGGACCATATTTCCGGCGATCCCGGTAGCCAGCACCGCGACCGGCAAAATGAGGTGGACAACCGAGTCCGTAACCCCGCCTGTACCGCCAAGTGTATTCATGCTGCCGGTCGGCAACCATCCCAGCTTGGTTGCGAAAATATAAATGACGCCAAGTCCAAGGAAAAAGTGCGGAATGGAAATGCCAAAGAACGAAAAACCCGTAACGGCGTAATCAATCCAGGAATTTTGTTTTCTGGCGCATAATATCCCTAAAGGAATGGCAATTAAATACCCGATAATTAATGAAATTCCCATTAATAAAACTGTGGGCCCGATGTGGCTGGCGATGATTTGCGTTACCGGTTCGCGTGTTGAATAGGAGAATCCAAGGTTCCCGTGGAACAATTGGTTTAACCAGCTTACGTATTGGACCCAGATCGGCCTGTCCAGCCCAAGCGCATGTTTTTGCATGGCAAGCTGTTCAGGTGTGGCGGATGGATTGACATACATATCTACCGGATTGCCGGGAGCAAGATTAATAATAAAAAAGTTTAAGACGGTAACCCCGAATAAAATGGGGATGGCGATTAAAATGCGTCGAATAATATACTGGAACATGGTGTGCGACTCCCTTCAATCGATTTACGAAATTGGAAAATGGCAGGCCACCAGATGATCACCGCCGGTAAGCACCGGAGCCTGCTGACGGCAAATATCCTTGGCAAACGGACATCTTGTATGGAATACACAGCCTTTTGGCGGATTTGCCGGGCTTGGCACATCGCCTTCAACGACAATTTGCTCACGACCGCGCTGATGCGGATTCGGCACAGGATAAGCACTCAGCAAAATTTCCGTGTACGGATGCTTCGGATGAGCAAAAATCTCCGGCGTCCTCGCCATCTCCATCACTTTCCCCAAATACATGACTGTGATCCGGTCGCTGATATATTTGACTGCACCAAGGCCGTGGGCAATGAAGATATACGTCAGATTAAATTCTTTTTGCAAATCTTTTAATAGATTCAATACCTGGGCTTGTATCGAAACATCAAGTGCCGACACCGGCTCATCGCAAACAATTAACTTCGGATTCAGCATCAGCGCCCTTGCAATCCCGATTCTTTGCCGCTGCCCGCCGGAAAATTCATGGGGATACCGGTTTTTATAATGTTTGGAGAGCCCGACAATTTCCAAAATACGGTTAACCTTTTCGGCAGCTTCCGCTTTATCGGCCAGCTTATGGGCAAGCAAAGGTTCCGCCAGCAAATCCCCAATTCTTTTGCGGGGATTCAGGGATGAATAAGGATCCTGAAAAATCATTTGCAAATCCGACCGCATTTTCCGCATTTCTTTTGTTGACAAGCTTGCCAGGTTTTTCCCCTGGAAAAAGATTTCTCCTTCTGTCGGTTCCTCCAGCCTTACAAGGGAGCGCCCGGTTGTCGACTTTCCACATCCTGATTCCCCGACAAGCCCAAGCGTTTCCCCGGGATAAATCTCAAAACTGACATCATCAACGGCTTTTACATGGCCGACAGTTCTTGTGATAATGCCTTTTTTAATAGGATAATATTTTTTAAGATGTTTTACCTGCATTAACGGCTGCTGTTGTTCTGGCGCGGTACTGTTCAAGTTCTCACTTCCTTATTCAGAGTTTCCCGGCTCCCGTCGATTGCTTCATCATACAAAAAGCATCTGATGCTGTGGGGCTTTTTGTCTTTCATCGGTTTAAGCTCCGGCTGGTCAGTGCGGCACTTTTCCATTGCAAAAGGGCATCTGTCATAAAATCTGCATCCTTTTGGCATATTGTATAAGCTCGGCACAGAACCCGGAATCGAGTCAAGCCTCGTATCGTCCGGATTCGTAATATGCGGGATGGATTTCATCAAGCCGAGCGTATAAGGGTGCTTTGGCTCGTCAAACAATGTGTAGACATCTGTTTCCTCGACGATCTGCCCGGCATACATGACAGCAACCTTGTCCGCCATTTCTGCCACCACGCCTAAATCATGCGTAATCAGGATAATCGCTGTTTTTGATTCTTCCCTTAGTTCCTTCATTAGTTTTAAAATTTGGGCCTGAATGGTCACATCCAACGCTGTGGTCGGCTCATCGGCAATCAGCAGCTTTGGTTTGCAGCTCAGCGCCATTGCGATCATGACGCGTTGGCGCATCCCACCGGAAAGGCGGTGAGGGTAATCCCCGAAAATTTCCTCCGCCCTTGGGATGCCGACTTTATTCAGCATCTCAACCGCATACGCTTTTGCCTGCTTTTTCCCGTAACCCATATGGAGGCGGATGCTTTCTGTCAGCTGATCCCCGATCGTCAAGACTGGATTCAGCGATGTCATCGGCTCCTGGAAAATCATCGAAATCCGGTTGCCGCGAATCTTCCTCATTTCTGCTTCTGTCAAATCCAACAGATTCGTCTGCTCAAATTCAATGGAACCCTGTGACACTTTACCATTTCTTTCAAGAAGCTGCATAATGGAAAGCGAAGTAACCGATTTTCCGCAGCCGGATTCCCCTACCAGGCAAATGGTTTCGCCTTCGTTCAATTCAAAGCTGACATTATCAACAGAAGTTACCGTCCCTTTTTCCGTTTTAAATTCCGTTTTGATCCCATCGACTTTTAAAAGCGGCGCCAAACGTCATCCCTCCTTTGTTTTTTCAGCCATTTCCGATCCCGGTTAACACTGTATTTTCAGTAGAGCAAAGGTATTGGTAAACAACGGATAAAAATGCTTTCCCGGCTGTCAGCATTGCACGTTCATCAAAATTAAATTTCGGATGGTGGTGCGGGTAGACTGCATCCTCTTCTTCAAATCCGGCACCGGTAAACCAAAACATCCCCGGCTTTTCTTTTAAATAGTAAGCAAAATCTTCCCCGCACATTTGCGGCGCAATTTCAGCTGTTGCCCCTTCACCAAAAGTGCGGTCCATCACTTTTTTGAACAGTTCCGTTTCCGCTTCGTGATTATAAACTGCCGGATAACCGAATTGGTATTCGACCGTTCCTTTCGCATGGTGGGCGGCACACACATTTTCGACAATACTTTCCAGTTCCGCTTTTACTTTATGCCTGACCTCTTCATCGAAAGTGCGAACCGTCCCTTCCAATACAGCTGTATCCGCAATTACATTCGGGGCAACACCGGCATGAAACTTTCCGATCGTCACAACGGCGGGCTTTACCGGGTCAATTTTGCGGCTGACAATCATCTGAATCTGGTTGACCAGTTGGGATGCAACGGCTATCGAATCAATGGAAAAATGCGGTGCCGAACCATGGCCGCCCCTCCCTTGAATATGAATCTTAATCGTATCGGAAGCGGCCAGCGCATAACCTTTGCGGTAGCCGATCTTGCCATACGGGACTAAGCTCCATAAGTGTGTGCCAAAAACCACATCCACCCCGTCCAGGCAGCCGTCTTTAATCATGGCCTGTGCCCCGCCCGGAGGAACTTCTTCTGCAGGCTGGTGGATCAGGACAACATTGCCGGAAAGCTCTTTTCTATTATCCTGGAGCACTTTTGCCACACCCAGCAGTGTCGCGGTATGACCGTCATGACCGCATGCGTGCATCACGCCCGGCACTTTTGAAGCGTACGGGACATCTGTTTCTTCCTGAATTGGGAGTGCATCAAAATCAGCGCGCAATGCAACAGTTTTCCCAGGTTTTCCTCCTTTGATCGTTGCCACAATCCCATAGCCGCCGACATTTTCCCTGATGTCTTCAATTCCGAAGCTCTTTAATTTTTCTAATACGAAGGCCGAGGTTCCGGATTCCTGATAGGATAATTCCGGATGCTGGTGCATATATCTGCGCCATTCGACCATGGAGCCATATAATCCTTCAAATTCTTTAAACCAAACATCATTCACAATATGCATCCCCTTTTCATTTTCTGAAACACGCGACTGACAGTAAACTTTAAAAATATTATGCAAATATAATTTATTTGCAAATTTTCCCAACTTATTTGTTTATCCTTATTATTTGGAAAAAACAAGCAGGTATTTCCCAACGAGTCATTAATTATGTAATCTTTAACGTTAGGTAACCTAACATTTGATGTTTACTATACTAACAATAATAATTTTTTCATAACTTGTCAATACAATCTGAAAAATCCATGTAAAAAAAATTCTCTAAGTGTTATTATTACTC